>NZ_DBNGVP010000015.1:0-37650 GCF_057119385.1 Archangium sp.
CGAGCTCATCGCCCGCGACCGGCGGCTGGTCGAGATGCTCTCCACCGGCCGCTTCGACTTCATCATGAACCTGGGCGACGAGTTCCAGGACTGGCTCGCCCGCGTGAAATCCGCTCGCGGGTGAAGCGTCTCACTCCAGCGACGGCGCCGTGTCCCCCGGCATCATCGCCTGCCGCGCCAGTGACACCGGCAACCCCAGTTGCAGGAACCGGTCGTGGAAGTCTCTCAGCGAGAACGTCTGTCCCCGCGCCTCCAGGTAACGTTTGTAGTCCTCGCGCAGCTTCAGGATCTGCATCCGTCCCAGCGCGTAATAGAGATACGTCGGGTTGAACGTGCCCCGCTGCACCTCCCGCAGCGCCGGGAAGGGCTCGAAGTAGGCGATCTCCGCGTAGCGCTTCGCCGCTCCCTCCACCGACTCGCCGAATGCGTGCATCGACAGGCCCGCGTGCCACCGTGCATGTCTCTGCAGCGCCCGCCGCAACTGCCCCAGCCGCACCGCCGGGTCTCCCCCGCCGAAGCCCTCGTCCACCATCATCTGCTCCACGTAGTGCGCCCAGCCCTCCACCAGCGAGGCCGGCGTGAACACATTGCGCACCTCCGTCGGAATCCGGGCCTCGTACAGCAGCTGCACGAAGTGCCCCGGCATGCCCTCGTGCACCGTCACGCCCAACAGCCCCGCACGGTTGAAGTACGTCAGGTGCTGTGCCTTCTGCTCCGCCGTCCACTCCGGCTCCACGTTGGTGATGTTGTAGAAGGCCTCCGTCGCCCGCGTCTCGAAGGGCCCCGGCGTGTCCATCGACGCGAAGCCCATCCGCGCGTACGGCGGCGTCTCGCGCACCGTCGGCAGCCGCTCCGAGGGCAACGTCAGCAGCCCCTTCTCCACCACGAAGCGCTGGCACTCCTCCAATTGCTTGCGCGCCGTCGGAATCAGCTCCTCCGCCGCCGGATGGTCGTGCGCCAGCGCGTCCATCACCGCCACCGGTGACTTCGCCGCGTCCACCCGCGCCGCCTCCTTCGCCACCCACTCCTGGTACCTCCGGATGGCCCGCTCGTTGACGTCCCGCAGCTGCTCGGCCGTCAGCGCCACGTGCTCCTCCAGCGCCAGCTTCTTCTCGAAGAGCGCCTTGCCCAGCCGGAAGTCCCCGCTCGCCTTCGGCAGCAGCTCCTGCTCCTGCCACCGCGCGAAGCCCTCCACCTCGGCCACCGCCCCCGCCAGTGCCTCGGAGAGCTCCTGGCGCAGCGCCGCGTCCACTCGCGCCAGCCCCTGGGCCTCCAGCGCCTTCGGCAAATCCCCGCGCAGGAAGCCCACCGTGCCGCGCGTGTCACGCAGGCCCTGCTCGGCCCACGGCTTCGGCACGTCGCGCAGGTTGGCCTTCGCCGCGGCCACCACCGCCGGAATCCGCTCCATCCTCGCCAGCAGGCTCCGCACCCGAGCCTCCACCGGCGCGAACTCCCGCTGCGACAGCGACGAGAGCGCACTGGCGATCACGCTGTTGTAGAGCATCGGGTTGCGCTGCCAGCCGCGCTCCGCCTCCAGCTCCAGCAGCTCCGCGCGGATGGCGTTCTCCAGGATGCGCACGTCGAACACCGCGTCCCCCGTGAGCGCCGCCCGGTCCAGCCGCTCCAGCCTCGCGAGCCACCCGTGCAGCTCCTTCGCACGGTGCTGGAAGGCCTCGGCCGACAGGTCCTGCACCTGAGAGTCGTACTGGTGCAGCCCCAGGTTCGTCGCGCGCACCGGGTGCGCGGCGTAGTACCAGTCGAGGTACTCGCGGGCGAAGCGGGCGTATTCGGCATCGGCGGGAGTGGAGGCCATGGCGGACACGGAAGCCGCCGGCCCCGAGCCCGTGCGCGGAGCACACGCGGGCACCAGGAGCAGGACGGCACTGCAAAGGGTGGCTCGAATCATCACGTCCGCAGTCTCCATCCCTCGTGCGTGACGGGGAAGACGCTCGGAGTGGACTCCGTGCCGCTTGCGTCCCCGGTGTCTCCTCCTCCAGCCTCGGCCCACCATGAAACTCCGCGTGCTGCTCGCCTCCGCCCTCCTCCTGCCCGCCTGTGCGGCGCGGAGGGCCTCGTCCCCGCCCACCGCCGAGCCCACGAGTGCGCCCCTCTCCGCGTCCGCCCCGGCCTCGGAGCCCACGCGTGCGCCCATCGCCGTTCCGAGCACCGAGCCCACGAGCGCGCCCGCCGCCGCCCCCGCTCCCGAGCCCGTGAGCCCGCCGGTTGCCTTTCTCCCTCCAGCCCCTCAGTTCACGGAGGCGCCCCCCACCGCGCTCCAGCGGGAGACAGGCCCCATCGGCACGCGCCACCCCCTCCTCTTCCAGCGGGCCGCCGAGGATGGGCGCTGGCTCATCGCCTGCCAGGCCCGCGAGGACACCAACGGCGATGGCAAGCGGGAGGTCATCTACGGCCGGCACGGCGACACGTTCGGAGACAGGCTCGCCCCCTACCTGTTCCTCGAGCCCGGCGAGGGCGAGCGGCTCGACGACTTCCTCGCCGCGGATCCGACCGGCCGTTACCTCGTGGTGGTCCGCGGCGGCTCGATGCGGCTGCTCGACACGTACACGCGCGCCGACGCCGAGCTGGCCCCTCCCGGCACCATCCCCGACAGCACCGCCCCCAGCGCCTCCCTGCCCGTGTCCTTCTCCCGCGACGGCCAGCGCCTGCTCCTCGTGTCCCTGAGCGGGCCCGAGAAGCGAGCCACGGCCTTCCTCATCAACCTCCAGGACGGCAGCAGGCGCGAGGTGCCTCACGGCCCCGGATTGCTGGGCCGTGCCGTGCTCGATCCCGAGGGCCAGTGGGTGTGGTTCGGCGTGGTCACCCAGGACACGGATGGGGATGGACAGCTCACCTGGCCCCGGGCGCAGACGTCGCTCGCCTCCAGGTACTGCCGGGGTCCCATCATGTCCTACGGCCAATATGGCCAGGAGGGCGACACGGCCTCGTGGCTGCTGCGCCGGGTGGACGGCGGCCCGCTCGTGCCGAGGGAAGGCGTCCTCCGGCCGCTCGGAGACGCCCTGCTGCGCCAGGGTGAGCAGGGAGAGGTGTTCGTCGAGCAGTCCTCGGGCCAGCGCACCGAGTGGGTGCCCGCGAGCTGCCGCGCCCATGTCCTCCACGTGGATGCGGCGCGGGAGCAGGTGCTCGTGACCTGCTCCGCCCAGGGCAACGCGCTCGAGCTGCACGGCGCCCGCGTCCACCAGCCGCTCGGCATCGCCACCCCGTACGAAACACGGCCCCCTCCCTCCCACGGTCCCCTCCGGCTGTTCCCCGTCGTCCCCACTCCGGAGGGCGGCGCGCCGTCTCCTTCCATCCAGAGCGTGGTGGACCTGGAGACGCGCACCGTGCACCCCATGCGCGGCGAGGTGCAGTACACCGAGGGGACTCGCGCGCTGGTGCAGCGGGACTCCCGACGCAAGAACCAGAACCGCCGCCTCTGGTTCGTGGACACCGCGACGGGAGAACAGCGCGAGCTCGGCGAGCAGAGAGGGTATGGCTTCGTGGCCTCGGGGAACTTCGTCTACTCCGAGGGCTTGCTGGTGGACATGAGCACCGGGCGGCTCGTCCGGAAGGTCCCCGAGGACGCGCAGGCCCTCGATACCCGGGGCCGCATGGTGCTCGACCGCTTCGGCCTGAGCCGGACGGTGCCTTCGGGGCCCCTCCAGTGGACTCCCGCCGTGGGCTCCCGGTGAGCGGCCGGGCGAGCATGCCCCACGGGACGGGATGCATATCCGCGAGCGGCTCCCGTCCAAGCCCGTGAATGCCAACTTCAACATCCAATGCCGAGCCCCCGCGTACGAGGAACGTGCGGGATGGGTCCTCCTGGGCTAAGGGTTCGGCTGCCTGACAGCCCGAGCCCCGAGCAACCCCGAGGCCCCTGGCGGGTGGAGGTACCGAGAGATGTCCGAACAGCAGCCGAAGAAGAAGCGCTGGCCCTACGTCCTGGGCGGCATCGTCCTGTTCCTGGTGGGGGTCGTGGCCGTGGTCCTGTGGCGGCTCGACGCCTTCCTGCTCCAGCGCGCCCGCACCGAGGCCGCGGCGCTCTCCCAGACGCTGGGCCGGCCCGTGGAGATTGGTGACATCTCCACCCAGCTCGTCCCCCACGTGGGCGTCGAGGTGGAGAACGTCGTGGTGGGCGCCGCCGAGGGCGAGCAGGTGCCGCTGGCGGAGATGAAGGAGCTCGACGTGGCGGTGGCGCTCTGGCCCGCCCTCACCTCGCGCGGCCAGGACATCCAGGTGAAGAACGCCGAGGTGTCCGGGCTCACCGTCAACGTCGTCCGGCTGCCGGATGGCACCACCAACGTCTCGCGCTTGCAGGAGAAGCTCGCCCAGCAGAAGCCCCCGGAGGAGACGCCTCCCGCCGAGGAGCAGCCCACGGACCTGTCCAGGGTGCGTGTGGACCGGGCGGCGCTCACCGACGCCACCATCCGCTTCATCGACCGGAGCGCGGCGCAGGCGCGTGAGCTGGCCATCTCGGACCTCGACGTGGAGGTGAAGGACCTGCGCGCGGGCAAGCCGCTGGACGTGGTGTTGAACGCCGCGGTGCTGTCGCAGAAGCAGAACTTCCACCTCACGCTGCACACCACGCCGCTGCCGGCCTCGCTCATCCCCGTGCCCGAGCGCGTGGAGCTGAAGTCCGAGCCCATCGACCTGGCGCCCCTGGGGCCCTTCCTCGGCGCGGAGGCGGGGCTGCAGGCGGGCACACTCCAGGCGGACTGGACGGCGCAGCTCGGCGCGGCGGTGCCCGGCGGCACCGGGCCCACGAACCTCAAGGGAGGCCTGCGCGCCCAGGGCCTGCGCTTCGCCGGGGCCGAGGGCGGCAAGGCGCTCGACGTGGTGGTGGACACCGACGTGACGGGCGACATGGACAAGGGAGACCTGTCCCTGCAGACGCTGCGGATGGAGCTCGGCCCGGCGCGCATCACCGGCAAGGGACAGGTGAAGGGGCTGCTCACCGAGAAGCCCACGGTGCAGGACTTCGAGCTGGTGGGGCAGAACCTCGACCCCGCGGTGCTGGCCGAGTACTACCCGCCCTTGCGCAAGCAGCTCGCCGGCCAGGTGGCGGGCCCCATCGGCCTCGTGGTGCGCGGCGGCGGCACGCAGGAGTCGCAGGCGCTGACGGCGGAGGTGGACCTGACGCCGGTGCGGCTGCGCATCCCCGAGCAGCTCTCCAAGGAGGCGGGCGCGCCCATGCGGCTGACGGCGCGGCTCACCGGGGCGGCGGCCAGCGGTGGCGCGCTGCGCTTCGACGCGAAGTCGGACCTGTCGGGCGTGGACATGCGGCCGGGGCTGCTGCTGGACAAGCGGCCCGGGCAGACCTTCACGGTGGACGCCGCGGGCACGTACCAGCCCGAGAGCGGCAAGCAGCCCATGAAGGTGGTCCTGAGCCGGCTGGGCATCGCCCTGCTCGAGTACACGATGGCCGGCACGGCGTCGTACTCGCAGGCGGGCACGGGGGCGAAGCAGACGATGACGTTCGCCCTGGCGCTCGAGAGCCCGCGGCTCGACGCGGACGAGCTGCTGATGACGGACGAGGAGATCGCCGCCACGGTGGGCGGTCAACTGCCCGAGGAGGGGCCGAAGGATCCCAAGCGCTTCAACGGCATGCGCGGAGACATGTCCTTCAAGATTGGCGCGCTGCGGATGAACGGGATGGACCTGTCCAACATGGTGGCCGACCTGAAGATGGTGGACGACCTCATCACGGTGGAGCGCTTCACCACGGGCCTCTACGGCGGCACGGTGTCGGCGAGCGGGAGCACGGTGCGGCTGGGTCCCGACGCGGCGCAGCGGCCCTTCGAGCTGAAGGCCGACGTGAAGGACATGAACGTGGCGGAGGCGCTGTCCAAGCGGGTGCCGCGCAAGGTGCTGGACGGGAAGTTCAACGGGCAGATGAACCTGTCGGGCGTGGGCTACGAGGTGAAGAGCCTGCAGGAGCGGCTCGCCGGGGCCATCCAGGGCAACCTGCTGGGCGGGGCGTTCTCGGGCCTGGACATCCCGGCGGCGGTATCCGGGCCGCTGGTGAAGGCGCTGCCCATCCCGGGCAAGGTGCTGGACAGCAACGGCATCACCGAGCTGTCGGAGAGCCTGCCGTTCGGGGTGACCATCGAGAACGGCGTGGCGCAGCTCTCCAAGCCGATTACGTGGACGCGGCCCGAGGCGGCGATGACCTTCGAGGGAGGCATCCGGCTGGACGGGACGTTGGATCTGACGGGGATGGTGCACCTGCAGCCGCCGCTCATCGAGAAGATGACGCTGGGCAAGGCGAAGCCGACCGAGCCGGTGCCGGTGGCGCTGAAGCTGACGGGCAAGGCGTGGAGCCCGGAGGTGACGGGGCTGGACGTGAAGCCGGCGGCGCTGGCCATCGGGAAGATGGCGGCGGCGAGCGCGGCCACGGAGCTGCTGGGGGACAAGGGCAAGGAGGTGGGGAAGATCATCACTGGCGGCACGGATGCGGCGAAGGAGGCCGCGAAGGCCGAGGCGGAGAAGCGTCAGAAGGAGCTGGAGGAAAAGGCGAAGCAGGAGGCGGAGGCCGCGCGCAAGAAGGCCGAGGAGGAAGCCAAGAAGCGCCTCCGCGGCCTCTTCGGACGCTGAAGGCTCCCCCCGTGTCCCCGCGCTCATCGCGGACCACTCTCCCCTCTCCCACCGGGAGAGGGTCGGGGTGAGGGTATCCGGGCCCGTGTTCTGGCCCAGGATGAGATCGGGGAAATATATAAAGGTGAGTAACAACCGCCCCATCACGGGTGACCACGTCTTTCAGACACTGTCAAAGCAGAGGCAACAAATGGATTGGAAGGCGCTGGCCCCACACAAGCCACTTGAGGGACACGATCCGCTGCATGTTTCACGGCCCATGGGTGATGGACGGCGTCTCGCATCAATGATCCACGCGGGGCTCGGGCCTTTCGCCGTCGCGGGACCAGTGGGCTGTGGCAAGAGCACGGAGATAGCCACCGCCGCTGCGGAGTTGAGTCATGGTCCTGAGTTCTTCGCGTTGGATCTGCCGCTGGATCAGTTCCTGAACATGAGGCATCTCACAGGTGCTGACCTTCTCTGGGCACTTGGCGGCTCCATGCTTCATGGAGTCCAGAAACAGTTCCAATTGCAATTGGAGCTACCCGAGGAAGCGCGCTCCCTACTGACGGGAGAGGCCCCCAACCAACAAGGACGATCAGAATCAGGCCCTTACCGCGATGCCTTTCTGGCAGTGGTCCGCGAGGTCAAGAAGAAGGGCCCCGCCACGTCTCAGGTCGCCTTGTTGTTGGATGGACTTGAAAAGTGCCCGGAAGAACAAGCCCGTATCGCGGTCCGGACCTTCCTCTCCTTGAAGGATGAGGTCGAGCTGGCGTTCGTCGTGCCCCCTTCCCTGGTCATCGGACCCGCGAATGCCGAGTTGCTGAGTGAACTTCGGGTCTTCCCCATCCGCCCTGTTCCAGTGCTCGAACGGCAAGGAGCCCGCTGGAAGGAGGGACGCCAGTTCCTCATGGACATCTTCCATCGGCGAGTAGGAGAGGGCACGAACGAAGAGGCACTGGCACCGCTCCTGGAAACAGCGGCCATTTTCAGCGGAGGACTCCCGCGGACCTTCCTCCAACTCATGAGGGATGCGGGTGGCTACGCCACAGTCGCCAACCGGGAACTGCCCACGCGCGAAGATCTCGACAACGCCATGCGGGACCAGACCGACAGCCTTCGCCGGTTGCTGCGGGATGGTGACATGCAGGTGATGCAGGCGGCGGACGGCTCGGACGGCCTCGAAATCCCCATCGAGCGGCGCGTCCGGCTGCTGTCGCACGGCATTCTTCTCGAGAACGAAGTGGACGACAAGGTCATCGTGAAAATGCACCCCCTCCTGGGACGACCGGATTGGGTGTCATTGTATGCGTGACGCATCCGGGGCCCTCTGGAAGCTGGCCCACACGAAGACACCCATCGGGTTGGTCATCTATTCGGATTACGAGCAACGCAGCGAGCTCATCACTGAATTGGAGTTGCTCGCTCCGAGTGGTATCCAGGTGTTACGAGCCACAACGCTCGATGAAGCGCACTCGCATCCCAACGCACTGGTCCTGCTCACGCCACCCGACGAAGGAGCAACCGTCATCGAACTCGACGGGCGACGCGAGCACTTCGTGGACCGGCAAGTGCCGCTTCTTCTCTTCCTGCTTCGTGGAGGAGAAGGACTGAGAGTGCTCGCCGATGCACCTGGCCTCGCGAGCTGGCTGAGCGGCAGTTCGGTCGAACCCGAGCGGTTACAGAGCATCGACGTCGCGGCTGAAACCAAGGCCTTCATTGAGCGCACAGGAAAGAAGCCGGAGGCATGGCTCGCGGCCTATGAGGCGGGTGAGCTTCCGGAGACGTTCGAGAACATCCTGCTGACCCACCGGGCCCGGCTGTTGGGAGGAACACCTTGAGGGAAAAGGGTGCCTGGGAAACCCGCGATTCGGCCATCCGGAAGGGTTTCGAGGAGCTCGGCGCGAAGCGCATCAATCACGGCAATGAGCTGCGTGTCCGGATCAAACTGCTCGCGGACCGGGGATTCTGCGTGGGGCAAGCAGTTGGCTGGTTGACCCAGCAGAATCGCGATGGACGTGCTTCGACGTTCGTCTTCTCCCCCAATGCCGATGGCCAGGCGGGAGGCCATCCGGCGCTCCGGCTCAACAAGCTGAAGAGTCTGGATGACGGAGCACTCCTGACAGTGGTCGTGGTCGTTGAGCAGCGCACCACCCGGGTAAGCAGCTTCAGCATTGGCATCCAAGGCAAAGGGCGAATGACCCAGGTGCCCTGGTATGCACGCGTCGACTTCACCGAAGCGCCAGCAGGACAGGGCCCATGCGGACACCCACTGCTGCATTGCCATGTCGGACAGGACCCAAACGTGACGGGCGAGCCGGAAATCCGCGTACCGCATGCCTGGATGAAGCCAGCCGAGGTGCTCGACTGGCTTCTGGCTACGGTAGATCCCAGCCTCGAACCTTAGAGGGGAGTTCTCCCCTCTATTGCGCCACGGAGGGCATCCGGGAGGCGTGTGCTCCCGGAGCCACCAGCCCGCGCTGGCGCAGTTGGAACTCGCGGCGGACCTCGGTCTCCGGCGCGGTGCGCAGGAAGACGTCCAGCGCCGCGTCGAACAGCAGGCCCACGTTGAGCACGTGCTTGCAGTAGCCCGAGTGTCCCGTCTCCCAGTACTGGAGCCGCTCGTTGTACACGCCGCGCGCCCACTCGCCAGGAGCCACGTGGAACAGCTCCTCCAGGGGCTCGCCCCGGGACAGGCCGCGCCACTCGAGCCGCCCCGGCAGCCCCATCTTCCCGTAGTCGAGCAGCACCCGGACTCCGCCCTCGTCCGTGCGCTCCACGCGGAAGGCCTCCACCTCCACGAAGGGCCTGCCCCGGCGCACCTCCGTCCAGTCCCTCGGCAGGAAGCGCCGCTGCTCGGAGAAGTAGACGTGGTGCAGCTGGAAGCTGGCGTGGCCCCCGGCCGCGCTCAACGCCTCCGGCAGCACGCTCGCCAGCGGCGTGGCGTCCCTCACCCGCGCGCCCGCGCCTCCCCGCGAGTCCTTCGTCCACTCGGTGGTGAGCAGCTGGATGAACAGGCCGGAGACTCGCGTTTCCGCACGGGGAGAGCGTCTGTTGTGGTGCCGGGCCATGGTGTGACTCCCAGACGGGGCGCGTGTCCGAAACCGGCGAGAGGCCCCCTGCCCTCGTGATTTCCCGGGGTGCCACCCACCCGGCCCTCCCTTTCGGGTGAGGACGTATATCTGCAACCTCCGCAATCCCGGCAATCCCCCCCATGGCCATTCCCAGACGCCACGGGCGCTCAGCGTCGCAGGCGCAACAGTGCTCCCGCCCGGAGTCGCACGATTCCCACGGACCAAGAAGAAGAGAGGCATCAGGTCGCGCTGGCGCGGGCGTCGGCGCCTCCGAGCACGGTCCGCAGGTGCTCGCACAGCTTCGCGGTGCCGCGCACGGCCTCGGGGAAGGCGTCACCGAATGTCTGGAAGTTGTGGACCATCTCCGGCCACTCCTCCAGGTGCGCCTTCACCCCGGCGGCGCGGGCCTTCTCGGTGATGCGCACGCCATCGTCGTGCTGCAGCTCCACGCCGCCCACGTGGATGAACAACGGCGGCAGCTCGTGCAGGTCCGCGTACCAGGGCGAGATGAGCGGGTTGCGCACGTCCGCGCCACCCACGTACCACTTCGCCCAGTGCAGCAGCATGCGCTTGTCGCCCCAGTCGAAGCGCTCGTGGGCCACCACGCTCTCGCCGCTGCACTCGAGGTCCACCCAGGGCGCGATGAGCACGGCCCCCGCCGGCGGCAACACGCCTCCGTCGCGCAGCACCACCAGCACCGCGAGGGCCAGCCCGCCGCCCGCCGAGTCCCCGCAGAAGGCCACCCGCGCCGGCTTCACCCCCGTGGACAGCAGCCAGCGGTACGCCATCAGCGTGTCCTCCACCGGCGCGGGAAAGGGGTGCTCGGGCGCCAGCCGGTAGTTGAGCCCCAGCACCCGCGCGCCCGTGCCCAGGGCGATTCGCGCGATGAGGTCCCCATGCGTGCGCGTGGAGCCGAAGACGTACGAGCCCCCGTGCAGGTACAGCACCACCTCGTCCCCGGTGGCGCCCGGAGGGATGAACCACTCCGCGGGCACTCCGCCCGCGTCCACCGGCTCGCGCCGCACCTGCTTCAGCGCCGGCGAGGGCATGGACAGCAGCTCCATCTCCGCGCGCTGCGTGGGTGCGTCGAGGTGGATGATGCGCTCGTGGGTGGCCTTCATGAAGGCCACCGTGGCCTCGTACTTGAAGCTCCACCCGGGCCGCAGCGGGCCCCGCTTCAGGCGCCTCGCCCCCGTGGCGAGGCTCGTGCCCATCAGCGTGGAGAGAATGGTGAGGCGTCCCATGTGTCGTCCCCTGTGAGCCCCGCAGTGTGCCCCAGGGGGACACGGCGGGGGAACGGTGGGGAGCCCGGGAGGCGTGGCACCCTCACCCCGTCCCTCTCCCGAGGGGAGAGGGGAGGTTGGGCGGAGTGGAACCCGCCAGGGTCAGTGACGCGTGATTCCTGGCGCGGGCGCCAGCATGCGCGGGCCCAGCCGGTCCCGGTTGTGCGGCGTCAACAGGTCCACCTGCGGCCCCATCGGCACGATGCGCGACGGGTTGATGGCGTCCTGGCTCCAGTAATAGTGCACCTTGATGTGCTCGATGTTCGTCGTCTCCGCGAACCCGGGTGTCTGGTACAGGTCCAGCAGGTAGTTCCACAGGTTGGGGAAGTCCTGGATGCGCGCCAGGTTGCACTTGAAGTGCGCGTAGTAGACGAAGTCGAAGCGCACCAGCGTGGTGTACAGGCAGAGGTCCGCTTCCGTGAGCATGTCCCCGCACAGGTAACGCTGCCGGTCCAGCACCCGCTCCCAGTGCTGCAACGCGGTGAAGAGCTCGCGCACCGCCAGCTCGTACGCGCCCTGGCTGTTGGCGAAGCCCGCCTTGTACACGCCGTTGTTCACCGGCTCGTAGAGCGCGTCGATCGTCTCGTCCACCTGCTCGCGCAGCTCCTCGGGACACAGCGTCACCGGGTGCTCGGCGAAGGCATCGAACTCGGTGTCCAGCATGCGCATCAGCTCGCGCGACTCGTTGTTGACGATGGTGTGCTCGCGCGCGTCCCACAGCACCGGCACCGTCACCCGCCCCGAGTAGTGGGGATCCGCCTTCAGGTAGAGCTCGCTCAGGTAGCGCGAGCCATTGAGCGTGTCCGGCCCCGAGCGCGGGTAGCCCCCGAAGCCCCAGCCGTTGCGGCCCATGCGCGGATCCACCACCGTCATGCCCACCGCCGCCTCCAGCCCCTTGAGCTTGCGGATGAGCAGCGCGCGGCTCGCCCACGGGCAGGCGTAGGACACATAGAGATGGTAGCGGCCCGCCTCCGCCGGGAAGCGCCCTTCCCCGCTCGCGGAGACCTGGTCATGGAAGCGCGTTCGCGGACGCACGAAGCGTCCGGCCTCGTCCGGGGCGTACCAGTCCGTACGCCACTCTCCGTCCACCAACATTCCCACGGTTCACCTCCGTTGCCTGGAAACGGTTGGCACGCCGCGTCAGGCGGGCAACCATCCCGGCGTGCGGCGAGACTGGAGTGAGCCCGCGTGCATGACGGGCAGGCGGAGGGACGGGGGCCCGTCCTGACCCCGGAGCGCTCAGCCTCGGGGCAGCTCCACCGTGAAGGTGGCGCCCTGCCCCGGCACGCTCTCCACGTGGATCGTGCCTCCCATGGCGGTGACGATCTCCCGCGTCACCCACAGCCCCATGCCCAGGCCCCCGTAGTGCCGGTCGCTCACCGCGCGCTCGAAGCGCTCGAAAATGCGCTGCTGCACGGCCGGCTCGATGCCGATGCCCTCGTCGCGCACCCGCAGGAGCACCCGCTCGCCCGAGGTGCTCAGCGCCACCTCCACCGGCTGGCCCGCTCCGTACTTGAGGGCATTGGAGAGCAGGTTGCTCAACACCTGCTCCAGGCGCAGCCGGTCCCACCGCCCCACCAGCGGCCCGGCCACCTGTACCCGCAGGCCACAGTCCACGCGCTCGGCCTCGGAACAGAAGCGCCCGGCCACCTCGCGCACCAGCTCCGTCAGATCCAGTTCCTCCGGCCGCAGCACCAGCCGGCCCGAGGTGATGCGCGACACATCCAACAGCTCGTCCACCAGCACGCCCAGGCGGCCCACCCCGCGCTCCAGGCCCGCCAGCCGCGACGCCGTCCGCTCGCTCCAGGCTTCCTCCCGGCGCGCGCCGGCCACCAGCGCCTGGACGTTGAGCTTCAACGCGGTGACGGGTGTGCGCAGCTCGTGCGCGGCCACCTGGAGGAAACCATCTCGCAACCCGATGGCCCGCTGCGCCTCGCGGTAGAGCAGCGCGTTGTCCACCGAGACGGCCGCCCGGCCCGCCAGCTCCTCGGCCAGCCGCAGCTCCTCCCGGCCATACCGCTGCCCCGTCTCGGCGCGCACCAGCGTGAGCGTCCCCAGCACACGCCCGCGCGAGCGCAGCGCCACCGTGAGATAGGAGCGCACGCCCAGCTCCCGCATCAGCCGCAGGTGCTCCGCGTCCCGCGCGTAACGGGCGAGCGCCTCGTCGGAGACCTCTGGAATGAGCTCCGGCTCGCCGGTGCGCAGCACCCGGGGGGCGCCGGTGGGGGCGTTCGGGTCGATGGGGTAGCGCCGGTGCAGCTCCTCGCTCAGCCGCACCTTCCCGGGGTCCCTGTGGACGTGGATGAGCCGGCGTATCCGCCCCCGCTCATCCACCACGTCCACCCCGCACCAGTCCGCGAGCACGGGCACGGTCAGCGAGGCCACGCGCCGCAGGGTGTCCTCGTAGTCGAGCGAGGTGGCCAGCAGCGCGCTGGCCTCGGCGAGGAAGCGCAGGTTGTCCACCGAGCGCCGGTGCTCGGTCACGTCCATCGCCGTGCCGATGAAGCGCACGGCCCGGCCCCGCTCGTCGAAGAAGCTCTGGCCGCGCGAGGCGATCCACCGCTCCATGCCGTCCTGGAACCTGCGGATGTGGAACTCCTCGCGGTACTCGCCGTCACCGCCGGGGGCGAGCGCCCGCGCCACCGACGCATCCACCCGCTCCCGCTCCTCCGGGACGATGCTGGCCCGGAAGGTGGGGTAGTCCACCTCGGCCGCCGCCGGCAGTCCGAAGAGGGCCTTGCAGCGCTCATCCCAGCGCAGCTCGCCCGTGACGGGATTGAAGTCCCACGTGCCCAGCGCGGCCGACTCCAGCGCGAGCCGCCGTTGGGCCTCGTTCTCGCGCAGCGCCTCCGCCTGCCGGCTCAACGTCCGGGAGAGGGCCTCGGCGCGCTCGCCCGCCCGGGCCCGCTCGTACTCCTCCCGCTCGCGCGCTTCCCGCTCCTGGCGCACCCGCTCGGCATACCCCGCGAAGAACTCCCCCAACCGGGGCTCCTCCTGGAGCAGCCACCCCAGGTGCTCGCGGGCGCGCTCGTCCGCCTCGTAGGACAGCTCCGGATGGGCCTCCACCCACAGGTGGCACGACTTCACGTAGGCGAGGAACACGACGAGGTGGCCGTAGAGCACGGGGCCGAGCAACCGGCGCACCCGCTCCCGGCACCGCTCGGCCCGGGCCTGGTGGACGAAGAGGAAGACCGAGCAGCGGAACAGGTCCTCCTCCAGCGCCGAGCCGGGGGCAGGCCACGCCTCGAGGACGTCATGGCCGGCGTCCAGCCGTGCGAGCGTCTCGTCGATGGCCCCATGCGCGGGAGGAAGGGCCTCCAGGAGGGCCAGCACCTCGGAGGCCCGCATGCCCAGGGGCCGCAGCGCGCAGGAGTGGCACACGATGCAGTAGGGCACCACGCAGTAGCGCGACAGCCAGGCGAAGAGCTTCTCGCGGAAGAGGGCGGGGAGGGGATTCTCCACGTAGGCGAGGAGCGTCTGCTGCCACAGGTTCTCCAGCACCCGGGGCTCGTCCGCCGCGGGCGTGAAGAACGGGGGGAAGAACCCGAAGCGCGCTTCGATCTCCTCGCGGATTTCCCGTGCCGTGCGCATTCACTGGACCGAGGTTGGACGACTCCTGAGGTTCTCAAGGTGCGCCCGGGAGCCGCCCCGGCGCCACCTGGGGAATGCCTGTCCGTAGCACATCCAGGAGGGCTCCCTCCCTGCAACACGGCTCGGGCCCGGGGCTGAAACACCGTGAAACAGCCATGGGCCCGTCCGTTCGCCCCGAGACCTCACGAGTGCCCGGCAACGGACGGGTGGCACGCCATCTGCAGAATCCCCGTGGAAAGGACCTGGCTCCCATGAGACGGAGACAGGTGTTGCACGAGACATGAACCGCCCTCCGGGGCGCGGGAGGCCGAGATGAGCGAAGGGGTGACCGAGCAGGTCTGCAGGGATCCGGTGAGGGTGCCGGTAGCCCGGGTTCCGGGAACCGAGCGGCACCGGGTCCTCATCATCGGAGGGGGCACGGCGGGCATCAGCGTGGCGGCGCGGCTGGCGCACGCGGGCCAGAAGGACGTGGCCCTCCTCGAGCCGAGCGCGCACCACTACTACCAGCCGCTCTGGACGCTGGTGGGAGCCGGGGAGGCGCGCGTGGAGGACACCGTGCGCGACGAGGCCCGGCTCATCCCCCGGGGCGTGAAGTGGATTCAGGACTGGGCCGAGGAGGTGGACCCGGTCGCGAAGACGGTGAGCACGCGGGGCGGCAAGCACATCGGCTACGACTTCCTGGTGGTGGCGCCGGGCATCCAGCTCGACTGGGACAAGGTGAAGGGCCTGCGGCAGGCGCTGGCGGAGCGGCCCAACGTCTCCAGCAACTACGACGTGCGCTACGCGCCCAAGACGTGGGAGATACTGCGCGCCTTCCGGGGAGGCACGGCCCTCTTCACCCACCCGGCCACGCCGGTGAAGTGCGCGGGCGCGCCGCAGAAGATCATGTACCTGGCGGCGGACCACTTCCGGAAGCGGGGCGTGGATGACAAGGCGCACGTCATCTTCGCCTCGGCGGGCAAGGCCATCTTCGGGGTGAAGGAGTTCGCCGCGGTGCTGGAGCAGGTGGTGAAGCGCTACGGCATCGACGCGCGCTACCAGCACAACCTCACCGAGGTGCGCGGAGACAGGAACGAGGCCGTCTTCACGCGGACGCTGCCGGAGGGGGGCACCGAGGAGGTGGTCATCCCGTACGAGCTCCTCCACGCGTGCCCGCCGCAGAGCGCGCCGGACTTCATCAAGCGCAGCCCGCTGGCCTGGCAGGAGGGCGGGACGAAGGGGTGGGTGAAGGCGAACAAGCACACGTTGCAGCACCCGGAGCACCCGGAGGTGTTCGCGCTGGGAGATGCATCGGACCTGCCGACCTCGCGCACCGGGGCGGCCATCCGCAAGCAGGCGCCCGTGCTGGTGGAGAACCTGCTCGCCGTCATGGCGGGCCGGGCGCCCACGGCGAGCTACGACGGCTACGCGTCCTGCCCGCTCACCACCGGCTACGGCAAGCTGCTGCTCGCCGAGTTCGACTACGACGGCAAGCCCACCCCGAGCATCCCGCTCATCGACACCATGAAGGAGCGGCATGACATGTGGCTGCTCAAGAAGTACGGCCTGCCGCAGCTCTACTGGAAATTGATGCTGCGCGGGAGGGCCTGACGGGCGCGGTCGTGAGCAACTGGTCCGACCATCGGACCAGTTGGTGAAGCGCGCGGCCGGGAGGGGTATGAACCGGGGTGAAACACGGTGTTTCACCCGTTCGAGCCCATGCCCCACTCGCGTCACCCGCCCTCCGCCAGCTCCCCACCGCTGCTGCCCGCCCTGGAGGCCCTGGCGGGGGCCGTGCTGCTCGTCGACCTCCAGCAGCGGGTGACGGCGGCCACGCCCGAGGCGGAGGCGCGCCTGGGCCCCGCCCTCGTCCGCCCCGGCACGCCGCTGGCGGAGGTGCTCTCCGTGTCCGAGGGGGCGCGGGGACTCGAGGCGCTGCTCACCCACGGGCACCCGGTGGAGGCCCGGTCGCGGACGCCGGGAGACGTGCGGGTGATGCGGGTGCGGGCCGTGCCCATGGAGCAGGGAGCGAAGCGGCTCGGGTGGGTGGTGCTGCTCGGCGCGGAGACGGAGACCGAGGGGACGCGGGGAGATGCCGAGGAGACGTTCCACGGCATGTGGACGCGGAACCCGGGGATGAAGCGCCTGTTCCGCATCGTGGAGAAGGTGGCGCGCACCGAGTCGAGCGTGCTGGTGCGGGGCGAGTCGGGGACGGGGAAGGAGCTGGTGGCCAACGCGCTGCATGCCATCTCGGCGCGGCGCAAGGGGCCCTTCCGCGCCATCAACTGCGCCGCGCTGCCGCCGAGCCTCCTGGAGAGCGAGCTGTTCGGCCACGTGCGCGGCGCCTTCACGGGCGCGGTGCGGGACAGCCCGGGCCACTTCCGCCTGGCGGACGGGGGCACGCTCTTCCTGGACGAGGTGGGAGAGATTCCACTGGAGCTCCAGGGGAAGCTGCTGCGGGTGCTGGAGACGCGCTCGGTGATTCCGGTGGGAGGACGCTCGTCGGTGCCGGTGAACGTGCGCATCGTGGCCGCCACGCACCGGCCGCTGCGGCGCGAGGTGGAGGCGGGCCGCTTCCGGGCGGACCTGATGTACCGGCTGCGGGTGGTGCCGCTCTTCCTGCCGTCCCTGCGCGAGCGGCGCGAGGACATCCTCCCGCTGGCGAGGCGCTTCCTCGACGAGCTGGAGCAGAACGGTCCGCGGCACGTGGAGCGCTTCTCGCCGGGGGCGAGGCACCTGCTGGAGTCCCATGGCTGGCCGGGCAACGTGCGCGAGCTGCGCAACGTGATGGAGTACGCCTACGTCATCGGGGAGGGCCCGGTGTTGCACGAGGCGGACCTGCCCCCCGAGTTCTCCGAGCCACGGCCACCACCGGCCTCCACCGTGCCGGCCGAGCCCGGGCCGGGAGAGGACACCCACGACCCGGAGGCACTGCGGACCGCGCTGGCGAGAGCGGGAGGAAACCGCACGGAGGCCGCCCGGATGCTGGGCATCAGCCGGGTGACCCTCTGGCGCCGGCTCCGGGACGCGGGCATCGCCTGAAGCGTTTCACCTGTTTCACGAAACGTTTCACCTTCTCTCCCTCTCCCTCCGGGAGAGGGTCGGGGTGAGGGTATCCGTGCCCGTGTGGTGCCCGTGCCCAGAGGGAAGCAGTGCGTCACGGCGCTGGCACGGCCCTCGCAATGACAGCGGGCATGCTCTTCCGCCAGCTCTTCGACCAGGAAACGTGGACGTACACCTACCTCATCGCCGACGAGACGACGCGCGAGGCGGCGCTCGTGGACCCGGTGCTCGAACAGGTGGAGAGAGACCTCCAGCTGGTGAAGGAGCTGGACCTGAAGCTCGTGCTGGTGCTGGAGACGCACATCCATGCGGACCACGTCACGGGAGCGGGGCGGCTGAGGGAGCTGACGGGGGCGCGGGTGGCGGCGAGCGCGGCGGGAGCACCGTGCGTGGACCGGCCGGTGAAGGATGGCGAGGAGCTGGCGCTGGGAGGGCTGCGCATCCAGGTACTCGCCACGCCGGGGCACACGGATGACAGCGTGAGCTTCCGGGTGGGCCCCAAGCTCTTCACGGGCGACGCGCTGCTCATCCGGGCCTGTGGCCGCACGGACTTCCAGAACGGAAACGCCGGGCAGCTCTACGACGCGATTACACAGAAGCTCTTCACGCTGCCGGACGAGACCGAGGTGTACCCGGGCCACGACTACGCGGGCCAGACGATGAGCACCATTGGCGAGGAGAAGCGCCACAACCCGCGGCTGGCGGGCAGGAGCCGCGAGTGGTTCATCGAGTTCATGAACAACCGCAAGCTGGCGCCGCCCAAGAAGCTGGACGTGGCGGTGCCGGCGAACCGTGCGTGCGGCAAGCCGGCGCCCGCGGCGCAGGCGATGAGCTGAGCCCCCGGAGCACGGAGAGCACACGATGAGCGCACTGTACGAGAAGGGCACTCCGCACGCGGAGGGCTACCGGGACGTGGACGTGAGCGCGGTGGCCGGGGAGAAGAACGAGGTGCGGCTGGTGGACGTGCGCGAGCCCGCGGAGTTCGACGGGCTGCTCGGGCACATCCTGGGGGCGAGGCTCGTGCCCCTGAGCACGGTGGAGCAGGCGGCCGGAAGCTGGCCACGGGACGTGGAGCTGGTGATGGTGTGCCGCTCCGGGGCGCGCTCGGGCCGGGCCGCGGCGCAGCTGGTGCGCCAGGGCTTCCAGCGGGTGATGAACCTGCGCGGGGGAATGCTCGCGTGGAACGAGGCGGGGCTGCCGGTGGTGCGCGCCGAGCACCCGCCCGCGCTCCAGGTGGCGGACGTGCTCGACACGCTGCTCGCGCGGATGCGGGAGCTGGGCGGCGGAGTCCCCGCGTCCATCCCTCGCGGATTGCTCCAGGCGAATGGCGGTCCTCCCACGCACTCGCAGCTCCTCGGCATGCTCGAGCTGCTGCGAGCCGCCGGACAGGCGGCGGCGAAGGACCCGAGCGCCTGGGAGGGGATGCTGCGTGAGTGCAGGGACCTGCTCGCCGTGTCGCGACCGGAGAGCAGCGCCGCATGATGATGCTCGGGATCGCCGCCTCGCTGCTCATCGGGGTGTCACTGGGGCTGCTGGGCGGCGGCGGCTCCATCCTCACCGTGCCCCTGCTGGTGTACGTGCTCGGCGTCGAGCCGAAGACGGCCATCGCCATGTCCCTGCTGGTGGTGGGCATCACCAGCGCCTCGGCCGTGGTGGTGCATGCGAGGGCCGGACGGGTGCGCTGGCGCACGGCCTTCGTCTTCGGAGCCGGAGGCATGTCCGGCGCGTTCCTCGGAGGGAGGTTGGCGCAGTGGGTGCCTCCGGGGCTGCTGCTGCTGCTCTTCTCCACCATCATGGTGGCCGCCGCCGTGGCCATGCTGCGGCGCAAGGAGGCTCCCGCGCAGCCCGGTGACGCCGAGCAGGCGCCGGTGCTGCTGCCCGTGCCGCGCGTGCTCGCGCAGGGTGCCGCCGTGGGCCTGCTATCGGGACTCGTGGGCGCCGGAGGGGGCTTCCTCATCGTCCCCGCGCTCGTGCTGGTGGGACTGCCCACGCAGGCCGCCGTGGGCACGTCGCTGGCCGTCATCTCGCTCCAGTGCTTCGCCGGACTGCTCGGGCACCTGGGCCATGTGCAGCTTCCATGGGGGCTCACCGCCGCCGTGGTGGGTACGGCCGTGGGAGGCAGCTTCCTGGGAGGGCGCCTCGCGGGCCGCGTCTCCCCACGGGCGCTGCGCAAGGGCTTCGCCGTGTTCGTGCTCGGCATCGCCTGCGTCATGCTCGCCGCGCAGGTGCCGCCCTCGGTGCGGCGGGAAGTGGCTCCGCTGCTGGCTACACCGTGGCCCTGGCTCGGGCTCGTGGGAGTCGTGGGCGCGGTGACGCTGCCCTACGCGCTGTTGTTCCGAGGCAACCGCGGGAACACGGTGGACCCGTGAACAGGATGGATGGGCGCGTCTACTGGGCGCGCTCGTCCAGCACGTCGGAGAGGGTGGTCGCGTTCAGGGCCCGGTCGAACCAACGGTCGAGGGTGGCAATGTCCGTGCAGGTGAGGATGCGCTGTCGGACCGTCTCGTCGACGCGTACGCCGCGTGCGGTGAGGAGCCGCAGGATGGCCTCGCTCAGCCCCTCTGCCCGGCCCTTCTGGACGCCCTTCTCGATCATCTCCTCGGCCCAGCTGCCCATCAGATCCTCCGCTCGCTGCCCATCCAGCACCGAATTTAACACCCGTTTCGCCGCTGTGTGGACGGCCGCATCCCCCACCCACACCAGATAACGGATGACCACCACCAGATGCTCCGCGCCCTCGGCGCCCGCGTACACCTGCGCGAAGAGCGTCATCCACTCCGGCAATCTCCGCGCCAATTCCCCGGTGCGTCCGTAGCGCAACACCAGCCAGGCCAGGCGCGCCAACGGCGGTCCCGCGCGCGCTCGCAGCACCACCTCCCGCTCGGCCGTCAAGTCATCGAGCAGGTACTCGAAACGCGGCACCAGGGCTCGCCATCGCTCCCGCGCTTCTTCCCCTCCCGGCAATTCGAAGAGGTCCTCCACCCGGCGCGGTGCGGTCCAGACGCCATCCGCCCCGTGGTACATCACGAGCGGGATGATGACCGGCAGCCGCGTGCTCTCCGGGTGCTCCTGTCTCCAACGCTCCACCTGCCGCACCACGTAGCGCAGCATCCGCAGCGCCATCCACGAATCCACCGACGACTGGTGCTCCAGCAACACGTACAGCAGCAGCGGCTGTCCCGTGCGCAGGCGCGCCGTGAAGAGCAGGTCGCTCTCGGTCTCGCGCAGCTCCGGGTCCACCACGCTAACGGGCTCTCGCCGGAGAGACGTCCAGTCCACCTCCGAGACGACGTGCGCGGGCAGTACGGCGCGCAATTCAGCGGCGGCCCGCTCGGGGTGACCGAAGGTGTAGCGAGCGAAGAGGTCATGCGGTCCAGACATGCGCGCCGTGCCAGAGCATTCGGCGGGCCAACGAATCCTCCGGTGCGCTTGCCCGAAAAAGAAGACCACGGGTCCAAGGGAGCAAAAGACGCGGTCACCCGCCCTGGAGCACCCCCATGTTGAAGAAGACGATGACGCTGTTCGCCTCGATGACCCTGTTGGCCGGCTGCGGAGATGTGATGATCGACACGATGGGCGAGTCGAACGCGGGAGGTAGCACCGTCGCTCCGCTTCCCCAGGAGCCCCTCGGCCACACGCAGGACGAGCTCAACAACGGCACCTACACGACGAGCCTCTTCCCCGAGGTCGTCCGCATCCTCACGTACTACCCGTCCACCGGGAGCTACTACACCTGTACCGCCACGGCGATCTCCGAGGACACCCTCCTCACCGCATCGCACTGCGTGAAGGTGGGCAACGAAGTCGCCAAATGGGTGAAGGTCGACAACGCCGACGGTGACAACAACAACACCGAGGGCTCGTACTCCAGCTACATCGTGATGTCGAAGGACCTGTACTCGAACGTCTACTACGGCACCTCCCAGGGCGAGAGCACGTACAAGCGCGACCTGGCGCTCGTGAAGTTCGGCAAGCGGACGTTCAGCAAGTACCTGCCGTTCGCCTACAAGACCGACCAGGTCACGGTGGGCACCCACGTGACGATGATCGGCTTCGGCGGCGAGACGACGAAGGCGTATGGCACCCGCCCCATCAGCGGCACGACGAACACCCACAACGGCTCGGACTACGGGTACTTCAACATCGTCTCCGACACCTCGACGCAGCCCTACACCGAGGGCGGTGACTCGGGCGGTCCGCTGCTCTACCAGGAGAACGGCCAGTACTACGTCGTGGGCGTGCTGATGGGCGGAAGCATCTCGGGCTCGACGAAGTACCACGTCTATCCCGCGCTGACGCAGGCCGTGTACAACCACATGTCCAGGTTCCTGGCGCTCAAGGACAAGTACTGCATCGAGGCCTTCCGGCACGCGTACGACAGCGCCTGGGGCGGCAGCTGGGCGTTCTGCGTCAACGGCTCCATCAACGTCAACCTCGACGCCTCCGGCTTCTCGGATGCCTTCAACCTCTACACCCACGGCAACGACTCGACCTGGAACGATGAGATCACCGCCTTCACCATCCCCAACGTGATGGCGGGCACCTTCTACGAGCACAGCAACTTCGGCGGCGGCTCGCGCACCTTCGCCAACGTGTTCCCGTTCCTCGACAACTCGGTCGTCAACAACCTGAAGGACTTCAGCTTCAACGACCTGATCTCCTCCTGGAGCCTCCTGGCCACCGACTCTCCGTGGATCGTGAAGTTCCAGCTGCGCAACGAGGGCAACGGCAAGTGCATCGACGTCGTCAACGGCAACCCGGCCAACGGCACCAACGCTCAAATCTGGGATTGCACGAGCGGCAACGACAACGAGAACTTCACCCTCATCCCGACCCCGACGCCCAACGTCTTCCTGGCGAAGAACTCGCAGTCCGGCACGTGCCTCGACGTCTCGGGCGGTGGCACCACCAACGGCACCAACATCCAGATGTGGCAGTGTGACGTGAACAACCCCAACCAGCTCTTCCGCTTCGAGCAGTTCCCCGGTCAGAACAAGTTCCACATGATCAACACCCGCACCGGCAAGTGCGTCGACGTCGCGGGCGGCGGGTCCAGCAACGGCACCAACATCCAGCAGTGGGAGTGCCTGGCTCCGAGCAACGGCTCCGTCAACAACCAGGTGTTCACCATCAAGATGTACTGAGCGCAACCCCTCCCCGGCGCCGGCCTCCTCTCTGGGGAGCCGGCGTCTGGCTTCATGAGGGGCTACACGCGGAAGCTCGTGGCCACCTGCTTCAGCCGCGCGAGCGTGGCGTTCATCCGCATCACCGACTCCTCGGCGTTCATCGTGGACTCCACCACGTCGCCCATCATCTGCGACAGCGTCGTCATCACGTTGGTCATCTGCGCGATGCCCGCGTTCTGCTGCGTCACCGAGGCCACGATCTGCTTCGCCGCCTGGCTGCTCTCGTGCACCACCGTGGTGATCTCCTTCAGCCGGTCCGCGGACGTCATCACCTGGACGATCCCCGCCTCCATCTGCTGGCTGTCCTGCTCGGCGATGGACACCGCCGCGCGGATGGCCTGGTTGATCTCCAGCAATATCTTCCCGATGCGCTGCGTGCTCTGCACCGACTGGCCGCTCAGCGCCCGCATCTCCCGCGCCACCACCGCGAAGCCCCGCCCCTCCTCCCCCGCCCGCGCCGCCTCGATGGATGCATTCAGCGCCAGCACGTTCGACTGGTCCGCCAGGTCCCTCACGCTGCCGATGATTTCACCGGCCCGCGCCGCCTGCTCCGACAGGTGCGCCACGCTGCGCATCAGCGCATCCACCCGCTCGCGCAGCTGCTGCAACCCCTGGGCGCTGCTCTCGATGGACTGCCGCCCCGAGGCGCTGAACGCGTCCGCCTGCGCCGCCACCCGCAGCACCATCTCCGCCCGGCTCGCCGCCAGGTTCGACGTCTGGGCGATCTCACTCATCGTCGAGCCCGCTTCCGACAGGCTGCGCGACTGGTGGCTGAGGAACGACAGCTGCCGCTGGCTCGACTCGGTGAGCCGCTCCGCCGCCTGCGTCAGCTCGTCCAGCACGTCCTCCAGCGTCACCGGCACCGTGCGCAGCCGTGTCACCAGCGCTTCAATCCCCCGCGCCAGCTCGCCCAGCTCGTCCCGCGAGTCCACGTCGATGCGCTGCGTGAGGTCTCCCTCGGTGGCGATGCGCGTGGTCACCTGCGTCAACCGGTGGAGCGGCCCCACCACGCCCCGCACCAGCCAGAACGACAGCCCCCACAGCGCCACCAGGCACAGCACCGACAGGCTGATGACCCACAGCCGCCGCCCGCGCTGCAGCACGGCCATCTCGTCGTAGGAGCGCTCCAGCCCGGCATGGGCCCACTCGCTCGTGCCGCGCAGCAGCTGCCGCAGCGCCGCCGAGCGCTGCATCGCCTGCGCGAAGGCCGCCTCCGCCTCCGGCTCCGCCCGCGCCGCCTGCTCCAGGGTGCGCTGCCCCTGGGACCAGAACGCGTCGAAGGCCTCGTCCAGCGTCTGCACCCGCGAGGCCTCCATCACCGGGTTGGCCGCCCCGCGCGCCAGCTCCTCTTCGAACGCCTTCACCTGCGCCCACAGTCCCGCCAGCCGGGCCACGTCCCGTCCCAGGTACGCCTCGCGCAGACCGGTCTCGAGGGACACCGCCAGCGCCTCCAGGTTGCGCGCCGTGGCGAGCGCGGGCGTGTACCCGTCCGCGATGCGCCGGCCCAGCCGCGCCGTGACCTGGCCCACCACCACCGACACCCCGAGGATGCCCAACAGGAAGACGGTGGCCACCACCGGCAGGAGGAAGACCTTCCGCTTGAACGTCATCGTCCCCCCTCGGCCCGGGACGTGAAACGCCTGGACATGGTTCTCCTTCCTCCGCGGGCCCTCTCGGCTCCGCGCTTCCCCACGGGCGGCGCAGGTCCTCCGCGCACGGGCCGCAGGATATCGGATGCGCCCTCCTGGCGCGCGTCGCCCCCTCCCGGGGGATGTCAGCCAACACCCGGGGTGGAGATGACCCCGCGTGTCTCCCTCCCAGCCTCCCCGCCTGGGGGGGAGCCGGCCGGGAGGGGACTCCCCTACGTGGGCAGGTCCATGCGGCGCACGCCCTCGATGGAGAGGACGAAGTCCGCGCCGAAGGCCTGGGCCGGGGTGAAGGCACCCCGCCGCGCTCCGGCCAGCACCTCCTCCACCGCGCGCACCGTGGCCCGGGCGGTGAAGGCATAGGCCTCGGGTGTCTCCAGCACCGCCTCCGCCCGCCGCCCGTCCGGCGCGCGCGCCTCGGCCCACACCTGGGAGCGGCCCCGCTGGCGCAGCGTCTCGTCCGGCCCCTGGACGCGCGCCTCCACCAGCCGGGCCAGCTGCTCGCGCACGGGCTCCACCGCCACCAGCCGCCGGAGCACGGGGAAGGTGAAGCGCAGCGCGTGGGCCACGGCCGCCGGTTGGGCCAGGTAGGTGGTGATGTGGGGGATGGCGGTGGAGTGCCAGGCCGTCACCAGGTCTCCCCAGGGAATGGGGACGACGGTGCGCTCCTTGTCGGAGAAGCGCGCCCGGCGCACGCCCTGCCCCATGGGCCACGGTTGCAGCTGGCCGCCCCGGCGCACGAAGCAGCCGGAGGGCAGGCCCTCCAGCATGGACTTCGCGGTGCCGGCGCTGGGCGAGGCGACGGCGGCGATGGCCAGCTCCAGCTCGTGAGCGCCGGGCACCTTGTCCGCCACGTAGCGGGCGAGGCAGTCCGTGGGCACCACGTCGAAGCCCACCCCGGACATCAGGACGACGTTGCGGCGCTTCGCCTCGGCGTCGTGGCGGAAGGTGTTCTCGAAGACGGGAATCTCGCCGGTGATGTCCAGGTAGTGGGCCCCGGCGGCGAGGCAGGCCTGCACCATGGGCTCGCTGGTGTGCACGAAGGGGCCGGCGGCATGCACCACCAGGGGCAGGCCCTCCAGGGCGGACACCAGGCCGCGCAGGTCGTCCAGGCCCACCGCCACCGCGTCCAGGCCCAGCCGCGAGGCCAGGGGGGTGAGCTTCTCGCGCGAGCGGCCGGCCAGCACGGGCTTGTGGCCGCGGCGCACGGCCTCCTCGGCGATGAGGGCACCGGTATAGCCGGTGGCGCCGTACAGCAGCCACCGGGGAGTCGGGTTCGTCGGAGGGTTCACGCGCGCACCATATGCCGGGCAGTGGGTAGTCGCGTACGGTTCCCCGCGCATCGCGCCGCCGAGTCGGCTAGGAGGGGGGGGTATATGAGTGAGACGAAACCTCCCTCGCGCAAGAAGAAGGACACGCTGGAGGTGCGCGTGCGGCGCATCCACCGCAGGGACCTGAACCGGGCCTGGGAGTTCCTCAAGCTCGTCTTCCGGGACGTCAACCGCGAGACAGTCGAGTACCAGCGGCCCCGCTCCAAGCGGCGCTTCCTCGAGGTGTACTCCTCGGAGTGGATAGAGCAGCTCGTCTACGAGGTGAACGGGGACATCGTCGGCTACTCCGAGTGCGCCTTCGAGGCCACGGGGGACGACAACTGGGTGAACCCGCGCTGGTTCGAGAAGCGGGGCATGCGGCCGCTCTTCGTGGAGGAGCTGGCGGTGCACCCGGACTACCAGGGCCGGGGCGTGGGCAGCTTCATCATGGAGCAGCTGCAGCACCTGGCGCGCACGCGGGGCTGCACGCACCTGGTGCTGGAGGTGGCGGAGAACAACGAGTCGGCGCTCTCGTGGTACCGGGCGCGCAACTTCTACAAGCTGGACGCGGCCATCTTCCTGGCCCAGAAGGTGCCGGGAGAGCCGGATCTGCTGCCCCCGCGCCGCATCAAGCCCCGGCCCGCGCATCCCGAGGGCACGCCCACCACGGGCCTCATGCCCGAGGAGGTCAGCGGCCCCGCGCTCCTGGGCAAGAGGCCCCGGGCCCGGCGCCCGGCCGCGGGAGGCGCCCGGAAGAAGGTGGCCATCACGCCCGTGCCGGCCGCTCCGGAGGAGGACGCGGAGTAGCCGTCCCCTCCTCCGGGCCTGGAAGAGGGCAAGGGCGCCCGCTCAGCGCGTCCAGGAGGAGAGGTACGGGGAGGTCCGCGCGCGGCAGGCGGTGCCACACTCGGGGAACTGCGTCAGGAAACGGGCCTGCCGGCGGCAGTTGGCCGTGAGGGCGCCCCCCGGGTCCTCCTGGCACAAGGTCTCGAAGCTCGCATAGCTCTCCTGGAAGAGCACCGCCCGCTTCCCCGGCTCCAGGGCCTGGAGGGCCCGCCGCTCGGCCCCCAGCACCCAGGACAGGCCCCCCCCGAACAGCAGCACGGCCAGGGCCCCCACCAGCACCCGGCTCAGGACACCCCAGTGCTCCCGGGTGAGCCCCGGCTCGCCCCGGCTCATCGCGCGCGTCGCCATGCCCTACACATGAGCACGGTCCGCCTCCGTGCCAGCCTTCCTTGCACCCTGCAACCGGGGCGCCCGGACCCGCGTGCAGGATGCAACCTCCCCCGGGCCGGCTCTCCCCTTCTTCCACCTGGGGAGGAACCCACCTCCGGTATGGCGCGCGGCCTGCACTTAGGATGAGGGCATGGAGACCGGACCTGTCGCGCCCGTGGTGGAGCCGCGCCCGATGCGGGTGCTGGTGGTGGACGACGAGCGGAACATCCGCACCACGCTGCGCATGTGCCTGGAGGGGCTCGGCTGCGAGGTGCGGGAGGCGGCCACGGCCGAGGCCGCGCTCGCCGCGCTCGCCCAGTCCCCGGCCGACCTGGCCTTCGTGGACCTGCGCCTGGGCACCGCGAGCGGGTTGGAGCTGCTGCCCCGCCTGCTCGCCGAGTCCCCCACCCTGGACGTCGTCCTCATCACCGCCTACGCCACCTTCGACACCGCGGTGGAGGCGATGAAGCGCGGGGCGCGCGACTACCTCCCCAAGCCCTTCACCCCCGCGCAGATACGGCACCTCGTGGACAAGACGCGCGCCCACCAGGAGCTGAGCTCCCAGCTGGGCAACCTGGAGGGCC
Organism: Archangium sp.; assembly: GCF_057119385.1. Classification (NCBI taxonomy): domain Bacteria; kingdom Pseudomonadati; phylum Myxococcota; class Myxococcia; order Myxococcales; family Archangiaceae; genus Archangium; species Archangium sp. The sequence continues at coordinate 27,502 of NZ_DBNGVP010000015.1, forward strand.
AGCTCGCCCAGTCGGTGCCCGAGGCCACGCTGGAGACGGCCTCGCCAGCCATGCACGCGGCGCTGGCGCTCGTCACCCGGGCGGCGGCCTCGGACGCGGCGGTGCTGTTGCGCGGGGAGAGCGGAACGGGCAAGGGGGTGCTCGCGCGGGCCCTGCACTCGCTGAGCGCGCGGCGCCGCCGGCCCTTCGTCACCATCAACTGCCCCGCCCTCTCCGAGCAGCTGCTCTCCAGCGAGCTCTTCGGCCACGTGCGCGGCGCCTTCACGGGCGCGGTGAGGGACCAGCCGGGCCGGGTGGAGCAGGCCGAGGGCGGCACGCTCTTCCTGGACGAGGTGACGGAGATGAGTCCCGCGCTGCAGGCGCAGCTGTTGCGCTTCCTCCAGGACAAGCAGTTCGAGCGCCTGGGCGAGGGGCGCACGCGCCGGGCGGACGTGCGGGTGGTGGCGGCCACCAACCGGGAGCTGGAGAAGGCCGTGGCCGGGGGCCACTTCCGGGAGGATCTGCTCTACCGGCTCAACGTCGTCGAGGTGAAGCTGCCGGCGCTGAGGGAACGGCCCGAGGACATCCTCCCGCTGGCCCGGCGCTTCCTGGCCTTCTTCGCGCGCACGGCGAAGCGGCCGGTGCCGGAGCTGTCCCCGGCGACGGAGAAGATGCTGCGGGCCCATGGGTGGCCGGGCAACGTGCGCGAGCTGCGCAATGCGCTGGAGCGGGCGCTCATCGTCTGGCCGGCGGAAGTGCTGGAGCCGCAGGCCTTCCCGGAGCGCATCGCCGCGGCCACGGGCTCGGTGGTGGCGCTGGGCGGGCCCCACACGCTGGAGGAGGTGGAGCGTGAGCACATCCTCCGGGTGATGGCGAGCGTCCCCACCCTGGACGAGGCCGCGCACATCCTCGGCATCGACGCGTCCACCCTCTGGCGCAAGCGCAAGAAGTACGAGGCGGCCCCGGGCGGCATGGGGTGAGCGGGCGGCGCCCGGCCGGTGTCTTCCAGCCGAGGGAGCTACCTACGAGGTGGTTGCGTTTGGGACGATTATCCGTAGATTCATGGATATGTCTCGCGCTCGCAAAGTCCCCTCTCCCGCGATGTTGGACCCGAGAAATCCGGTCTCCGCTTCCGAGCAGGCCCTGGCCGAGGTCGTCGAATTGGCCCGGCTCATGGAGGGCAAGAGCACACAGAGGCCCAGGCTCGTCGGCCCCCGAGGCGAGACCCTCGAGCTGCCTGAACCCGTCTTCCACCTGCTCCGGCAGGTCGTCACGGTGCTAGCTCGGGGAGACGCCGTGACCGTGGTCCCGGTCCACAAGGAGCTCACCTCCCAACAGGCTGCGGATCTGCTCAACGTCTCCCGCCAGTACCTGGTCCGCCTCCTGGATGAGGGAGCCATCCCCTACACGAAGACCGGAAAGCACCGGCGCATCCGCATCGATGACCTGCTGGCGTACAAGGAGAAGCGCGACGCCCAACGAGAAGCGGACCTGGATGAGTTGGCGCAGATGAGCCAGGATTTTGGCGGCTACTCCGAGTGCAGTTGAAGGAAGTGACTTGGGAGGTTAGCGTGTCCAAACCGATTGTTCACGTCAACCTTCAAGAGCGTCCTCGATGCCTGCGTGCTCTTCCCCTTCTCTCTGCGGGACACCTTGTTGAGAGCTGCGCATGCAGGGCACTACCAGCCCTACTGGAGCGCACAAATCCTCGAGGAGATGCGCCGTAACCTGGTGTCGACGGCGACCACCACAGAGGAGCGCGCCCGCTCCCTCGTCGCTCAGATGCAAAAGGCCTTTCCCAATGCACGGGTGACCGGTCACGAGTCATTGGTGCCGGACCTACGCAACCATGAAGGAGACCGCCACGTCGTTGCCGTGGCCCTTCACGCGCATGCGCAGGTCATCGTGACGAGCAACCTGAAACACTTCCGAGCCAAGGACCTGCCTCCCGGTATCGAGGCACAACATCCAGACGAATTTCTCGCCAACCTGTTCGATCTGGATCCAACCGGGATGATGGCGCTCTTGAAGAAACAGGCTGCGGCACTGAGGCGCCCTCCCATGGAACTGCCCCAGCTCCTCGACGGGCTCGCGAAGACGGTGCCCGAGTTCACCCGGCTCATCCGTGGCGAGCTCGGCGATTGAATCAGCGCTCGAACGCTGGAGCGGACGCATCCCCCTCCGGTGCCCTCGTCCGCGGCAGGGTGAACCAGAAGGTGCTCCCCACTCCCGGCTCGCTGGAGAGCCCCATCTCCCCCCCGTGCGCCTGGACGATCTCCTGTGCGATGGACAGGCCCAGCCCCGCGCCCCCGGTGCCCGCTCCAGGAACCCGGTAGAACTTCTCGAAGATGCGCTGCTGGTGCTCCGGTGCGATGCCCTCGCCCGTGTCCGCCACCTCGAAGCGCACCCGCTCCTCCTCCTGCCTCGCCCGCACCACCACCTCGCCTCCCCGCGAGGTGTGCCTCACGGCGTTGGCCACCAGGTTGGACAGCACCAGCTGCAAGCGGTCCGGATCCGCCTCCACCCGCTCCAGCCCCGGCGCCTGCTCCCTGGACAGCCGCACCCCCCGCTCCTCCGCCGCCACCCGGTGCGGCGCCAACGCCGCCTCCAGCACCGCCTCCGTGGACACCGGCCGCACCTCCAACTCCACCCGCCCCGATTGCAGCCGCGACAAATCCAACAGGTCATCCACGATGCCCTGCAGCCGCTCGCAGTCCTCACGCGCCGCGTACAGCAGGTCCGCCTGCTTCTCCGTGATGGGCCCCGCCACGCCCTCGGCGCACAGGTGGATGGCCATGCGCAACGAGGTCAGCGGCGTGCGGAACTCATGCGCCACCGTGGCCACCAGGTCGTTCTTCAGCTCGTCGAAGCGCCGCAGCCGCGTCACGTCCTGGAGCAGCACCGTGGCCCCCACCACGCCGCCGCCCTCTCCGTACACCGGACTGCCGCGCGGCAGCAGCCACCGGCCTCCCTCCCCGCCCTCCACCCGCACCGCCTCCTCGTAACCCCTCGGCAGGTACGGCCCCTTGCCGCCCAGCACGTGCGCGCGCACCCGCTCCAGCACCTCGCGCACCTCCGGCACCACCTGCCCCAGCGCTCCGCTGCCCCCTTCCACCAACAGCCGCAGCACCTCCTCCGCGGCGCGGTTGACGTTGAGCACCCCGCCCTCCACGCCGAACACCACCACCGGGTCCGGCAGGCTGTCGATGGAGGCCTGCGAGGACGCCTGCGCCTGGAGCAGCTCCCCCAGCGAGCTCCGCCGGTAGCGTTGCAGCGCCTCCGCCATGGCGTTGAAGTCCCGGGCGAGCTGAGCAATCTCATCCTGGCCCCGCACCACCGCGCGCGTGGCCAGGTCCCCCTGCCCCAACCGCCGCACCGCCTGGGAGAGCACGGACACCGGCCGCAGCGCCCGCTGGGTGAGGGAAACCGAGGCGAGCAGGCCGCCCACCAGCGCCACGCCCACGGCCATCACCATGAGCGTGTTCATCCGGCGGCTCTGCCGCTCCAGGGCGTCGCTCTTGCGCACCATGGCGTCCTGGTTGAGCGCGAGGAGGGCCTGGGTGGCCGCCTTGGCCTCGCGGAAGGCCGGCGCCAGCACCTCGAAGTAGGCCGCGCGCCGGGACTCGGCCCGCTCCCCGGAGGCGAAGGCCTCGTACCCGGTGCGGTAGCGCGTCCAGGCCCGCCGCAGCCGGGCGGTGGCCTCGGTCTCTCCGGGCTCGGTGATGTTGCCCTCCTGCACCGTCAGCTCCGCCTCGAGCGGCCGCAGGTGCTCCCGGGCCTGCTCCAGCCCCCGCTGCCGCTCGCCCGCGACGAGGAAGAGGGAAGCGCTGTCCAGACGCTCCAGGTGCTCGATGATGCGCTGCATGGCCAGCACGCTGCGGTAGTTGTCCGCGAGGATGTCCTGCCCCGCGTGCCCCACCCGGCCGAGCGTGTTGACGGCCACCACGCCCACCAGCAGCAGCGCGAGCGCCAGCGGCGCCTGGGCCAGCAGCAGCTTGGCACGCAGACTCATGACGGGCGCTCCTCCTGGGGCGGATGGAAGGACACCACGTGGATGTCGAAGCCCTCGCCCTCGCGCAACAGGCGCACGTCCGAGGCGCGCCCCAGCCACTGCTTCCACCACGGCTGGCGCGAGCGGCCCACGATGATGTGGCCCACCCCGTGCGAGCGGGCGAAGTCCAGCAGCGCCACCACCGGCTCCTTCCCCTTCACCCTCACCACCTCCGCGCCCAGCTCCTTCGCCAGCTCGATGTTGGCCAGCAGGTGGCGCTGCGCCTCCGAGTCGATGAGGTGCGGGGCCTCGCCGGGCGTCTCCACGTAGACGACGAACCAGTCCGTGTTGAGCCGGCCCGCCATCCGCGAGCCCCGGCGCAACAGCGTGGCCGCGTGCGGCGGGTTGCTGCTGAGCGCCACCATCACCCGGCCCCAGCCCCCTCCCTTCTGCGGCGGCTCCTCGCCCGGGCGCGCGCGCGTGCCCGTGGAGCGGTCCAGGCTCTCGGCCACCTCGCGCAGCGCCAGCTCGCGCAGCGAGGAGAGGTTCTCCTGCTTGAAGAAGCCCTCCAGCGCGTGCGGCACCTTGTCCGGCGCGTAGATTCTTCCCGTCTTCAGCCGCTCGTGCAGATCCTCCACCGCCAGGTCCAGGTTCACCACCTGGTCCGCGTTCTTGAGGAAGCTGTCCGGGAGCGTCTCGCGCACGCGGATGCCGGTGGCGCGCTCGATGATGTCGTTGAGGCTCTCCAGGTGCTGCACGTTGAAGGCGCCGATGACGTTGATGCCGGCGGCGAGCAGCTCCTCCACGTCCTGGTAGCGCTTGCGGTGGCGGCACAGGGGGACGTTGGTGTGGGCCAGCTCGTCCACCACCGCCACCTGGGGCTTGCGCGCCAGCACCGCGTCCAGGTCCATCTCCTCCACGGCCACGTCCCGGTAGGTGAACACCTGGCGCGGCACCACCTCCAACCCCTCGACGAGCGCGGCCGTCTCGGCGCGGCCGTGCGGCTCGATGAAGCCGAGCACCACGTCCACCCCGCGCTGCCGCAGGGCGTGGGACTCCTCGAGCATGCGGTACGTCTTGCCCACGCCGGCGGCGAAGCCGATGTACAGCTTCAGCCGCCCGCGCCGGCCGCGCTCGACCAGCTCGAGGAAGTCTTCCGCGCGACTCTTCCGCTTCACGGGACCTCTGCCGCCGTGCCCACGCTCTCGCCGAACTGCCGATCCAACGCCAGGTTGAGCTGTAACACGTTCACCCGCGGCTCACCGAGCACGCCCAGCGTGCGCCCCTCGGTGTGCGCGTCCACCACGGCCAGGATGCGCTCGGGCGCCACGTGGCGGGCACGGGCCACGCGGGGCACCTGCCAGCGCGCGGCCTCGGGGGACAGGTGCGGGTCCAGGCCCGAGCCCGAGGTGGTGACGAGCTCTGCGGGCACGGGGCCCGGGGCGTCCGGGTTCTCCTGGCGCAGGCGCTCGGCCTCGGCCACCGCCCGCTCCCTCAGCTTCCGGGAAGTGGGCCCGAGGTTGCTGCCGCTGGAGGCCACGGCGTCGTAGCCGTTGCCGGCCGCGGACGGCCGGGGCTGGAAGTAGCCGGGCCGGGAGAAGCCCTGGCCGATGAGGGCGCTGCCCACCACCTGGCCCTTCTCGTGGGTGACGAGCGAGCCGTTGGCTTCCTCGGGGAAGAGCACCTGGGACACGCCGGTGACGGCCAATGGGTAGAGCACGCCGGTGAGCACCAGGGTGACGAGCGCGGCGCGCAGAGCGAGGAGGAGCGTGGAGAACATGGAGCGGGTCCTTTCTCAAGCCAGCCCGGCGGCGGTGAGGAGCACGTCGATGGCCTTGATGCCGATGAAGGGGACGATGACGCCGCCCACGCCGTACAGCAGCAGGCTGCGCCGCAGGAGCGCCGCCGCGCCCAGGGGCCGGTAGCGCACGCCGCGCAGGGCCAGCGGAATGAGGGCGATGATGATGAGGGCGTTGAAGATGACGGCGGAGAGGATGGCGCTGTAGGGCGACGTGAGGCCCATGATGTTGAGCGGGCCCATCTCCGGGAACACGCCCATGAAGAGCGCGGGGAGGATGGCGAAGTACTTGGCCACGTCGTTGGCGATGGAGAAGGTGGTGAGGGTGCCGCGCGTCATGAGCAGCTGCTTGCCCACCTCCACCACCTCCAGCAGCTTGGTGGGGTTGGAGTCCAGGTCCACCATGTTGCCGGCCTCCTTGGCGGCCTGGGTGCCGGTGTTCATCGCCACGCCCACGTCCGCCTGGGCCAGCGCGGGCGCATCGTTGGTGCCGTCTCCCGTCATGGCCACCAGCTTGCCCCTGGCCTGCTCGGCGCGGATGAGCTCCATTTTGGCCTCGGGCGTGGCCTCGGCGAGGAAGTCGTCCACCCCGGCCTCGCGGGCGATGGCCGCCGCGGTGCGCGGGTTGTCGCCCGTAATCATCACCGTGCGGATGCCCATGGCGCGGAAGCGGTCGAAACGCTCCTGGATGCCGCCCTTCACCACGTCCTTGAGGTGGATGATGCCGAGCACGCGCGCGCCGTCGCACACGGCCAGCGGGGTGCCACCCGCGTCACCGATGCGGGCCGCCGTCTCGCGCAGCGCGGGCGGGACGGCACCGCCCTGGGCCTCCACGTGCTGGATGACGGCATCCACCGCGCCCTTGCGGATGCTGCGTGGGTGCGGGTCCACCAGGTCGCACCCGCTCATGCGCGTCTGCGCGGTGAAGGGCACGAAGGTGGCCTGGTGCGCCTGCAGCTCGCGCGGACGCATCTTGTAGGTGTCCTTCACCAGCACGACGATGGAGCGGCCCTCGGGTGTCTCGTCCGCGAGGCTCGCCAGCTGCGAGGCCTCGGCCAGGTCCTCCATGCGCACGCCCGGCAGGGGCAGCAGCTCCGTGGCCATGCGGTTGCCCAGGGTGATGGTGCCCGTCTTGTCCAGCAGCAGCGTGTCCACGTCGCCCGCCGCCTCCACCGCGCGCCCGCTCATGGCCAGCACGTTCTTGCGCAGCAGCCGGTCCATGCCAGCGATGCCAATGGCGGACAGCAGGCCGCCGATGGTGGTCGGAATGAGGCATACCAGCAGCGCCACCACCGCCGTGCCCGACAGCTTCACGCCCGAGTAGAGCGCCAGCGGCACCAGCGTCACGCACGCCAGCAGGAAGACGAGGGTGAGGCCCACCAGGAGGATGTGCAGGGCAATCTCGTTGGGCGTCTTCTGCCGCGCGGCGCCCTCCACGAGGCCGATCATCCGGTCCAGGAAGGACTCGCCCGGGTCCGCGGTGATGCGCACGACGATGCGGTCGGAGAGCACCCTGGTACCGCCGGTGACGGACGAGCGGTCCCCGCCGGACTCGCGGATGACGGGGGCGGACTCGCCGGTGATGGCGGACTCGTCCACGCTGGCGATGCCCTCCACCACCTCGCCATCGCCGGGGATGAGGTCCCCCGCCTCGCAGACGACGAGGTCGTCCTTGCGCAGGTTGGGAGCGGGGACGCGCTCCTCCCGCCCGTCCACCAGGCGGCGGGCGAGGGTGTCCTTGCGCATCTTGCGCAGCGAGCTCGCCTGGGCCTTGCCGCGGCCCTCGGCCACCGCCTCGGCGAAGTTGGCGAAGAGCACGGTGAACCACAGCCACAGCATCACCGACACGGTGAACCCCACCGGCGTATCCGCGGGCCCCGGCGTGACGAGGTCCTTCACCACCAGCACGGTGGTGAGCAGGCTGCCGGCCCACACCACGAACATCACCGGGTTGCGGGCCACGTCCCGGGGGTGGAGTTTGCGCAGGCTGTCCAGCGCGGCCTGCTTCAAGAGCGACGGCTCGAAGAGCGACACGGGTGTCGAGGTCGAGGAGCGCATGGGCTCAGAACACCTTTCCGGCCTAGCCGAGGTAGTGCTCGACGAGAGGGCCGAGGGAGAGGGCGGGGAAGAAGGTGAGCGCGCCGACGATGACGACCACGCTCACCAGCAGGCCGGTGAAGAGCGCGCCGTGGGTGGGGAAGGTGCCAGGGCCGGGGGCCACCGTCTTCTTGCCCACCATGGAGCCGGCGAGGGCCAGCACGGGGATGATCATCAGGAAGCGCCCGGCGAGCATGGCCAGACCCAGGGAGACGTTCCAGAAGGGCGTGTTGGCATCGAGGCCGGCGAAGGCGCTCCCGTTGTTGCCCGTGCCGCTGGAGTACGCGTAGAGGATTTCGGTCAGGCCATGCGGCCCCGCGTCGTGGAGCGAGGACACGCCCTGGGGAAGCACCGCCGCGGCCGCGCCCAGCCCGAGGATGACGAGCGGGAAGATGAGCACGTACAGCATGGCGAGCTTCATCTCCTTCGCCTCTATCTTCTTGCCGAGGTACTCGGGGGTGCGGCCCACCATGAGGCCGGCGATGAAGACGGCGAGCACCACCATGACGAGGATGCCGTAGAGGCCGGCGCCCACGCCGCCGAAGATGACCTCGCCCAGTTGGATGTTGACGAGCGGCACCAGGCCACCGAGCGCGGTGAAGCTGTCGTGCATGGAGTTGACGGCGCCGCAGCTCGCGTCCGTGGTGACGGTGGCGAAGAGGGCCGAGGCGGGGATGCCGAAACGCACCTCCTTGCCCTCGAGGTTGCCGTGCTGCACCACCCGGGCGGCGGCCACGGCGGGGTTGGCCTGGGACTCGGCGGCGTAGGCGGCGGCCACGCCCACGAAGAAGAGGAGGCTCATGGCCGCGAAGAGGGCCCAGCCCTGCTTCGTGTCCCTCGCCATCTTCCCGTACGTGTACGTGAGGGCGGCGGGGAGGGCGAAGATGGAGAGCAGCTGCACCAGGTTGGTGAGCGGCGTGGGGTTCTCGAAGGGGTGGGCGCTGTTGGCGTTGAAGAAGCCGCCGCCGTTGGTGCCCAGCATCTTGATGGCCTCCTGCGAGGCCACCGGGCCCATGGCGAGCGTCTGCTTCACTCCCTCCAGCGTGGTCAGCTCGCGGTAGGGCGCGAAGTTCTGCAGCACGCCCTGGGACACGAGGAAGAGCGCGTACACGAAGCACAGGGGCAGCAGCACGTAGAGGGTGCCGCGGATGAGGTCCACCCAGAAGTTCCCCAGCGTCTTCTGTCCCTCGGGCCCGGGCCGCCGGGTGAAGCCACGCGCGAGCGCCAGCGCCACCCCCATGCCCGCCGCCGCGGACACGAAGTTCTGCCAGGCCAGCCCCGCCATCTGGGTGAGGTAGCTCAGGGTGGACTCGCCCGCGTAGGACTGCCAGTTGGTGTTGGTGGTGAAGCTGGCGGCCGTGTTGAAGGCCAGCTCCGGACCCACCGCGGGCAGGTTCTGGGGGTTGAGCGGCAGCACGTGCTGCAATCGCTGCAGCAGGTAGACGAGGAGGACGCTGAAGAGGCTGAAGGCCAGCAGCGACAGGGCATACCGCACCCACGTCTGCTCGGGGTTCCGCCTGGGGTCCACGCCGCACAGCTTGAGCAGCAGCCGCTCCACGGGCCCGAGCACCTTGGGCAGGGGCTGCGTGGGCCCCTCGAAGACGTGGAAGAGGTAGAGGCCCAGCGGCTTCGTCACCGCCAGCACCAGCACGAAGAAGAGGACGATCTGCAACCCACCGATGAGGGTCATGGCGAGCCTAGAAGCGCTCCGGCCGGAGCAGCGCGTAGACGAGGTAGACGGTGAGCAGCACCGCGAGCACGGCGCCGGAGACGTATTCGAAGGTCATGGGGTGTCTCCGTTTCAGAGGCGCTCGCAGCCGCGGGTGTAGGCCCACGCGAGCGCGAAGAAACCAACGGTGACCAGCACGAGGACGAGATCCATGGGGCTTGCTCCTGGTTGGAAGCGCTCATGACGCGCCCTCTCACGAAGCACCCGCCGTACCACCCTCCCCACCTCGAAACCCCAGGGCTTCCGAGGGGTTACGAACAACGTCCCCGCCCCGTGGTTGCAACTTGCACGAACGGCCCGGTTCGGACCGTGCGCCCTGAAAGGAACACCCGTTCCCACCCCGGGGAGAAAGGTACGCCCTCGTCACGGGGAGGAGAGCGAGCGCTCCAGGGGCCGCCCCCGAGGCGGCGATCCTCGGCGGGAAGGGAGCTAGTGGACTGTCCGACAAGTTTTTCAACATAGTCGAGACCACAGGGTAGGTTGGGTGGAGGAAGAGACCGGATAAGTTGGGTGGATGAGGAGACGACCGCCGCATCTCCTCCACCTTTCGCCTGG
>NZ_DBNGVP010000016.1:0-20347 GCF_057119385.1 Archangium sp.
GTGGTAGTGCTCCGACGGCGCGTTCACCCGGAAGTCCACCGACACCGAGGGGTAGAAGCTCTCCGTGCCGTGCCGCGTGAAGTACGGCGCGACCTCGAACGAGAGCCGGTACACGCCCGCCGCCGGACTCGTCTCCAGCAGCGGCTTCACGCGTCCGTCCGCGTTCGTCACGCCGCGCGCCAGCTCCTTCCACTCACCGCCCTGCTGCGCGTGCAGCGTCACCGTGACGCCCTCGGCGGGGCGGCCACGGGAGGTGTCCAGGATGTGCGTGCTGATGCCCATGTGCCTCTCCTTCAGCGTCCCGCCATCTGCTCGCGCAGCCACTTCTCCAGCCGCACGCGCGTGATCTTCGCCTGCTCCCCCGCGGCCGTCTCCACCTCGTCCGTCTTGCCGCGCTGCACCCGCTGCTCGAGCAGCTCCAGCATCTCCGGCGCGCTCTTCCCCGTGGCGAACACGATGAAGGTGAAACCGAACTTCTCGTAGTACTCGTCGTTCAGCTTCGCGAGCCGCTCCAGCGTCGCGGCATCCGCCTGCGCCACCGAGCGCTGCTCTCCCTTGCTCCACTCCGCGGACTTCTCGCTCTGGGGCGCCGCCTTCTTCGTCTGGCCAATGCGCGGGTGCGCCGCGAACGCCTCCAGGAAGTCCTTCACCCCGAGCGACCACCACACCGTGTCCGCCGACGCGAACAGGGTCCGCACGCTCGCGAACTGCCGCCGGGCGATCATCCCGTCCACCCACGCCGAGGAGCCACAGCACGCCTGGAACACCGCCCGCGCCTCCTTCTCGTCGAGCGCGTTCAGCCGCTTCAGCACCGTGGCCTCCGCCTCGGTGTCGAGCGCGTACCCGAAGAGCCGCAGCCGGTTCACGCCGCCGTGCGGGAAGATGTGCACGCGCACGTGCGTGACGGGCATGGCGTGAATGGGCTCCAGTTGGTGCCGCCGGTGCTGGACGAGCGCCGTCTTGTCCACGAGCACCCGCCAGCCGCTCGGCGAGGCGGAGCCGAGCAGTGACTGCAGGGCCTCCGCCTCCATGCCCGTCGCGTCCACGGCCTCGATGAGCGCCGCCTGCGGCGCGTTGCCCTTGAAGAAGTGCGTGTCGAGCTCGATGCGCTCGAGCACCCCGCGCCGCGCGAGCTTCACCACCGCCCAGTCGCTGCCCGGCGTGCGCCGCCGCTTCGTCTCCCAGCCATCGCCCATGTTCACGCCGCGCCCGGGCAGCAGCATGTTCGCCGGTGGGCCGAAGAACTCGTCGCTCTTGGCCGCGATGGTGCCACCGTTCTCCACCGCCCCCAGGTCCACGCTACCCGGACGCCAGAAGGTGCGGTCCTCGGCCAGCACGTCGCCGTAGATGCGCAGCCGCGCCACGCCGCCGTCCGGGTAGATGCGCAGCCGCACGTGCGTCACGCGCGCGCTCGGCGTGTCGAGCGTGAAGACGTTCGGGAAGTCCGGCTTCACCGCGCTCTGAGCGATGATGGGCACCCACCGCTCGTCCGCGAGCAGCTGCGCCGGGGTGGCGGTGTACGGCGCCTCGAGCCCCTCGAGCATGATCTGCTGGGGCGCGTTGCCCTTGAAGTGGGTGGTGTCGACGAGTGCCCCGCGCACCCGGCCCGGCGCGCCCAGGCGGATGATGGCGAAGTCATGGCCGGGCTCGCGCTTGCGCTGCGACTCCCAGCCGTCCATCCACTTGCCCTTGTCGGTGTACGCGCCCTCGCGCCACTCGGGAGGGCCCGGTTTGAGCAGGTTCTCCTTCTCGGCGAAGTAGTCGTCCGTCGCGTAGAGCACGAACGTGCCGAGCAGGTCGGACGAGAGATCCACGAGTCCCTTGAGCTCCGCCGGGACGGGCTGATGCGTTGCCACGGGTTACCTCCGAACCGCCAGGAAGCGGCCAACGGTGGCCGGGGGCTGGTTGGACGCAGCGTCATACGCCATCCGGCCTCCGACGAGGGTTTTCTTCACCTGCCCGAACAGCCGCCGGCCCGCGTAGGGCGTCACAGGGTGACGGTGGCGGATGGCCTCGGGCTGCACCACGAAGGAGGCCGTGTCGTCCCAGAGCACCAGGTCCGCGTCGTACCCGGGCGCCAGCCGCCCCTTCCGGTCCGACACGCCCGCGAGCCGCGCCGGGCCCTCGACGTTCCAGCGGAACATCTGCTCCACGGAATAGCCGCGCTCCTTCGCCAGCGTCCAGAGCACCGACAGCCCGAGCTGCAGCGAGCTGATGCCTCCCCACGCCTGGAGGAAGTCACCGGCCTCCGGCTTCTTCAGCGCGGGCGTGCACGGCGAGTGGTCCGACACCACCATGCCGATCGTCCCGTCCTCGAGCCCGCGCCAGAGCAGCTCGCGGTTCTCCGCCTCGCGGATGGGCGGCGCGCACTTGAAGCTCGTGGCCCCCGCGGCGATCTCCTCCGCGGTGAAGGCCAGGTAGTGCAGGCACGTCTCGGCGGTGATCCGCACGCCCTCCTGCTGCGCGGCGCGGATCATCGGCAGCGCGGACGCGCTCGACAGGTGCACGATGTGGGCGCTCGCCCGGTGCTCGCGGCACAGGTCGATGACCATCGCGATGGCCTCGTCCTCCGCCGCGCGTGGCCGGGAGCCGAGGTAGGTGCGGTAATCCCGGGGATCCTTCCCGGCGATGGCCCGCTCCGCCGCGTCGAGCGGACCCGGCGCCTCCGCGTGCACGAGCAGCGTCAGCCCCAGATCCCTGAGCCTCGGCAGCGCCACGTCGAGGTCCTCGCGCGTGACGTGGGGGAACTCGTCCACGCCGGACGGGCAGGTGAAGCACTTGCAGCCGGGCACGCCGAACTTCGCGAGCCCCTCGAGCGCATCCGCGTTCCCGGGAATCACCCCACCCCAGAACGCCACGTCCACGTGCAGCTTGCCCTCGAGCGCCGCGAGCTTCGCCTCGGCCGCCTCGCGCGTGGTGGTGGCGGGGATGCAGTTGAGCGGCATGTCCACCACGGTGGTGATGCCCCCCGCCGCGGCGGCCGCCGTCGCCGTCTCGAAGCCCTCCCACTCGGTGCGGCCCGGCTCGTTGATGTGGACATGGCTGTCGACGACGCCCGGCGTGACGAGCAGCTCGCCCGCCTCGAGCACGTTGGCGCCCGGAGGCACGGTGTCACCCGCCTCCACCTTGGAGATTCGTCCGTCCTGGATGTGGATCGCCGCGGGACGGATTCCCTGCGGCGTCAGCACACGACGGCCGCGCACGATGAACGGCTGCATCTGTTCTTCCCCTCTGGAGTCCCTGCTTCAAGCGCCAAAGGCGCGGATGAGCTTCACGAGGCCGTTGAGCGTCTCGGCATCGTCCGCGAGCGGTGGGTTCGGCGGCATCACCGCGCTCTTCCCCACCGACACCCCGCCCTCGAGGATGACCTTCTTGATGGCGTCGTCGGTGATGCTCTGCTGCCACGCCTTGTCGCCGAAGTTGCGCGGCTTCGGATTCAGCGCCGCCGAGACCGCGCCATCCCCCGCTCCGTTGGGGCCATGGCAGGTGCTGCACACCGAGGCGAAGTAGTTGCGCGAAGACTCCGGGATGTCCACCTGCGCGGCCCCCGCCGTGGGCGCGGCGGCCGGAGCGGCGGCGGCCACGGGCGGAGCGACGAGGTCGGGCATCTTCGCGTCCGAGGGCACCTCACCGCCCTGGGCGAACCAGGCTCCCACCAGCGCGCGCTCGTCCTCCGTCATGCCCGTGAGGTTGCCGAGCGGCATCGTCTTGGTGGACACCGCGCGCACGAAGACGCGATCGGCGTGGGTGCGGATGGCATCCGGCGTGTCGAGCATCACGCCCTGCGGCGGCGCGGCGAACATGGGGCTCGAGGGCCGTGCCGCGTGGCAGGTGGTGCAGCGCGTCTGCATCACCGTGGCCACCTGCTCGAACTTCACCGGCGGCTTGCCCGCGAACTGCTCGAGCGCCGGATCCGGCGGCGGCCGCGTCAGGACGATCACCCCCACCAGCGCCAGGCCCGTGCCCGCCCAGGCCAGCGGCGGCGTATGGGCCCGGAAGTTCATCGCGTACTTCAGACCCGCGCCCACCACGAACAGCAGCCCGAGCACCAGCCACGGCTTCGAGCCCCCATAGGTGCTCGGGAAGTGGTTGGAGATCATCGTGAACAGCACGGGCAGCGTCAGGTAGTGGTTCTGGATGGAGCGGCCCTTGGCGCGCAGGCCCAGGGTGGTGTCCACCGGCTTGCCCTCGCGGGTCATCGCGAGCATGTAGCGCTGCGCGGGGATGATCCGGAAGAACACGTTGGCCGCCATGATGGTGCCGAGCGTGGCGCCCACCTGCAGGTACGCGCCCCGGGCACTGAAGACGTGGGTGAGCACGTACGCCAGCCCGGTGATCAACACGAGCCCCACCGCGGCGAACGCCCGGTTGTTCTTCGCCAGCGGCGTCTTCCACAGCAGCTCGTACAGGCCGTACGCGAGCGGCAGCAGGCCCAGGCTGATGGCGGTGGCCTGCCAGCCGGTGAGCGGGTAGACGCCCGGGTCGATGAGCAGTGACGCGCCGTTGAGGTGGAAGACGATGATGAGCAGCAGGAAGCCGCTGATCCACGTGGTGTAGCTCTCCCACTTGAACCAGTAGAGCGTGTCCGGCATCTCGCCCTGGGCGAGCGACTTGCGCTTCACCACTTCGTAGAAGCCACCGCTGTGGGTCATCCACAGCTCGCCCACCACGGCGCCCTCGCGGGGGCGGCTCGGCGCGGTGAGGTGGCTGTCGAGCCACATGAAGAGAAACGAATCTCCGATCCACATGATCGCCGCGATCACGTGGACCCAGCGCACCAGGAGGTTCAGCCATTCATGGATGAAGGCGGACATGATGGCCGCGACTCTACCGCGTTTTCCCGGAAAGCAGCCCCCGAACAAAGGTGGGGAAGCCAACAGATCCCGATGGAACTTCCGCGGTTCCTGGGCGAAAACCCGCCGCGCGGGCGACTGACACGGCCCGTCAAAATCCATGATCCACTACGACCCGCATCACTGGTGGCGGCACCTCCTCAAACTCCGCGGCGGCATCCTCAAGGAGATCGTCGGGCGGCTCGGCCTGTTCGTGGCCTGGAGCGTGGCGGTGGTCTGGTTCCACCGGCACGTCCGCGAGGTGGACGTCCCGGCCACCGGGCACACGCTGGCCGGCACCGTGCTCAGCTTGTTGCTCGTGTTCCGCACCAACTCCTCCTACGACCGGTTCTGGGAGGGACGGAAGCTGTGGGGGGGCGTCGTCAACGAGACGCGGAATCTCGTGCGCGCGGCGGCGCTGAACATCCCCTCGCCCGAGCTGGTGCGCCGGTTGGCGGCGTGGACGGCGGTGTACCCGTTCGCGCTGACCCGGGTCCTCCGGAGCGGGGGGGATGACCTCGGGCCCGCCGCGGCCGTGCTCCCTCGCGCGGAGATCGAGCAGATCCTCAACGCGCGCAACGCCGGCGTCGCGGTGGCGATGCGCATGTCCGCCACCCTCGTCGAGGCCCGCCGCCAGGGGCTCATCTCCGACATCATCCAGATGGAGCTCGACCGCAACGTCCAGCTCCTCATCGACTATCAGGGCGGGTGTGAGCGCATCGTCCGGACGCCCATGCCCTTCGCGTACATGCTCCACCTGCGCCGCACGCTCATCCTCTTCATCCTCGGCCTGCCCTTCGCCCTCGTGGAGTCCTTCGGTTGGTCCACCGTGCCCGTCGTCCTGCTCATCGCCCACACCTTCCTGGGCATCGAGGAGATTGGCGTGGAGATCGAGGAGCCCTTCGGCACCGAGGACAACGATCTCCCGCTCGAGGAGATCTCCGGGGGCATCGCGCGGATCCTCGATGACCTGGTGCCATGGACCCACCAGGTCATCGACAGCCCCGCGCTGAGCTACCCGGGGATCGCGGAGCCGAAGCCGCCCCCTCCGTTGGCGTGAGCCGCCGGGGGGGCGTGGGCTCAGCGCCGGGCGCGGCGGCGCATCAGCCCCAGCGCGCCGAGCAGGGCCACGCTCCACGCCGCGAAGGTGGGGCCACTGGCGGCCGAGCACTGGATGCCCTCCAACTCGCCCGAGGCCTTTCCATCGAGGCTCCACTGCACGGTGCTGCTCTCCTCGCAGTCCGTGGCGCCATCGTACGTGATGACCGCGGTGTGGCCGCCCGACTTGATGGTGGTGCTGCCCGAGGCCGCCTCGGAGTCGCACACCGAGCCATCCACCACCTCGGCCTTCGTCTCCACCTCGACGAGGCCCCGCGTCTCGTAGCCGATGCGGCCCTTGCCGCTCCAGGTCTGCTTGCCCTCGCCCAGGGGGGAGTCCGCGCCGTCGACGGTCCCCTTGTACTCCCAGGCCGCGGAGGCGTTGGTGGTGTCGCAGGAGCCCTCGTTCTGCTGCCCGGCGGCCTCCTGGCGGAGATCGATCGTGAACTCCTTCTTCGATGCGGTGCCGGTCACCGAGATGGTGCCATCGAAGATGGCCTTGTTCTTGCCGGTCTGGCCCTCACAGCTGAAGGGCTTCTGGTAGCCGAAGCCGTCATAGGTGTAGCGGGCATTCCGGGAGTCCTCGCCCTCGGACACCAGCTCCATCGAGCCGAGCCACTCCACACCGTTCTTGTCGGTGCAGCCTCCGGTGAGGCGCGTGGTGTTGCCGTCCTTCTTCTCGACCGGACAGTCGGGATCCTTTCCGTCCGAACCCGCCACCACGGTCACGAGCGTGGCCGCCGCGTTGGTGGTGGCGTAGATGAGGGGGGCGCTGGAGCGCTCCGCCCACTCGTTCACATCGGTCTGGGACGCGAGGGAGGCCGGTTTGTATTTGTTGAGCGCCTCCGCCGCCGGGCCCCCACAGCCCACCCACAGTCCGGACATCGCCACTACCGCCAGCCAACGAGTACGCATGCAGTCCTCCCCCCCTGAGGGGTCGCGACGAGAAGAGCCGCGACGCTAACCGGCGGGCACGTCCACCCGATAGTGGGGGCTGGAATCCCAGGAACATCCTGACATTCGGATCTGGGGGTCTGGTCCCGACCACACCGATCCTGAGATGATTCACCGACGCGCCACCGAAAAACCCAGGGGGTTTCCATGCGCACTCGGCTGTGGACCATCGTCCTCTTCGCTGCCTGCCTGCTCGCCGTGGGATGCGAGCAGTCACCGGAGACTGCTCCCCCGGAGGCCACCTCCACGCAGAAGCTCCGGCTCGCGAAACCGGCCCGGGCCGTCCAGGACCGCTACATCGTCGTGCTCGCGGAGGAGAAGGGGCTGGCGGCCTCCGCGGAGGACACCCGGAAGCGCGTCACGAGCCTGGCGGGGACCCACGGGGCCCAGGTGCGGCGCACGTACACCCATGCCCTGAAGGGCTTCACGGCCGCCATGTCCGAGGAGGCCGCGCGGCGCATGAGCGCGGACCCGCGCGTGCGCTACATCGAGCAGGATCGCCTCTTCCGCCAGTCGGGCACGCAGAGCAACGCCATCTGGGGCCTGGATCGCATCGACCAGCGGAACCAGCCACTCGATGGCACCTACAGCTACGAGTACACGGGCGCCGGGGTGCACGCGTACATCGTGGACACGGGCGTGCTGTCCACCCATGTCGAGTTCACGGGCCGGATGCGGCCCGGCTTCGACTCCATCGGGGACGGGCTGGGCACGGAGGACTGCCGCGGCCATGGCACCCATGTGGCCGGCACGGTGGGCGGCACCACGGTGGGCGTCGCCAAGGACGTGCTGATCCACCCCGTGCGCGTGCTCGACTGCGAGGGCCAGGGCACGCTGGAGCAGGTGCTCGCCGGCATCGACTGGATCGCCGCGAACCACGAGACGCCGGCCGTGGCCAACCTGAGCCTCGGAGGCGAGGCGACGCAGGCGCTGGATGACGCGGTGACGGCCACCATCGCCTCGGGCGTCACCTTCGTGGTCGCCGCGGGCAACGACGGCTGGGAGGCCTGCTCCACGTCCCCCGCCCGCGCTCCGCAGGCCCTCACCGTGGGCGCCACGGACGAGTACGACGCGCGCGCCTGGTTCTCCAACTACGGCACCTGCGTGGACCTCTTCGCGCCGGGCCAGGGCATCCTCTCGGCCTGGTTCACGGGTGACACGGACATGGAGTACGCCGATGGCACCTCCATGGCCACGCCCCACGTCTCCGGTGCCGTCGCCCTCTACCTGGAGGGGCACCCCACCGCGACGCCCGCCGAGGTCAACGAGGAGATCATCGCCCGCTCGACCCCGGATCTCGTCGTCGAGCCCGGCCTCGGCTCGCCGAACCGGCTGCTGCACTCGGCCTGCATGGGCAAGGGCAACTCCGTGCGCCCCGTGGTGTCGCTCACCGCGCCCGCCAACGGGGCCACGCTCGGTGGAAACGTGACCCTCACCGCCACGGCGTCCGATGACGTGGGCGTCACCCGCGTGGACTTCTACGCCGATGGCCAGCTCATCGGCTCCGACACGACGGCGCCCTACTCGCTCGTCTGGGACAGCCGGAGCCACGACAACGGCGCGGCCACCCTCTCCGCGCGCGCCTTCGACAGCAGCTGCAACAGCGCGGCGAGCTCCGTCGACGTGACGCTCGACAACCCGGGCATCGCGCTCTACGACCCGGTGATGCGCGTGCCGCGCTGCCTCACCCCGAGCAGCAGCTGCGATTCCATGGGGCTGCTCGCCGGCCGTGGCGTCAACTTCGGCCCCGAGCAGCACCAGCCCAACACCCTGGGCGGCTCCTGCGCGGACGGCCAGGTGGGCCTCTACGGCCTGTACCAGTTCGATCCCTCGCTGGAGCGGATCCGCGTCATCCGGGTGGATGGGACGGCCTTCGCTCCCGGCAAGGAAGTGAAGCTCGAGGTCAACTTCTGGGCGAGCCTCGATCCCTCCAACGAGAAGCTGGATCTCTTCTACGCCGCGGACGCGAACGCGCCGTCGTGGACGTACCTCACCACCCTGAGCCCGTACACCAGCGGCTACCTGACGGTGTCCACCACGTACGTGCTGCCCGCGGGCACCCTGCAGGCCGTGCGCGGCGTCTACCGCACCTATGGCATGCCCATGCCCTGCTCCTCGGGCGAGATGGACGATCACGATGACCTGGTGTTCGCCGTGAGCACCGACGTGGACACCACGCCGCCCACCGCCACCCTCACCGCTCCGGCCGCGGGCGCCACCGTCAAGAACACCGTCACGCTCTCGGCCTCCGCCACCGACAACTTCGGCGTGACCCGCGTGGACTTCTACGCCGGCTCCACCCTGCTGGGCTCCGACTCCTCCGCGCCCTTCACCTTCTCGTGGGACAGCCGCTCCGTCCCCAATGGCGCCCACTCCCTCTCCGTCGTCGCCTTCGACGCCGCGGGCCTGTCCTCCGCTGGAGGCTCCGCCGTGACCGTCAACGTCGACAACGACTGGACCCCGCCCACGGTGTCCCTCACCGCCCCGGCCGCTGGCGCCACCGTCACGGGGAGCGTCACCGTCTCGGCCACCGCCTCCGACAACGTGGGCATCTCCAAGGTGGAGTTCTACGACGGCGCCACGCTCGTGGGCTCCGACTCCACCTCGCCCTACTCGCTGTCCTGGAACAGCCGCAATGGCCCCAACGGCTCGCGCACGCTGACCGCCCGGGCCATCGACACCGCGGGCAACAGCGCCACCTCCGCCCCGGTCACCGTCACCGCCAGCAACGACCTCACCCCGCCCACGGTGGCCCTCACCGCGCCCGCCGAGGGCTCCACCGTCACCGGCACCATCACCCTCACCGCCACGGCCACGGACGACAAGGGCATGTACAAGGTGGAGTTCCTCGCCGGAAACACCCTGCTGTGCACCGACATCTCCGCGCCCTACTCCTGCAGCTACAACACCCGCGGCCTCTCCAACGGGGCCCGGGTCCTGACCGCCAGGGCCCATGACACCGCCGGCAACATGGCCCTCTCCTCCGTCAACGTCGTCTTCGACAACGACCTGACGGCCCCCACCTCCGCCATCACCTCGCCCGCCGCGGGCGCCACCGTCTCCGGCATCGTCCCCATCGAGGCCACCGCCAGCGATGACCGCGGCACCGTGTCCAAGGTCGAGTTCTACCTGGGCTCGACGTTGCTGGGCTCCGACACCACCGAGCCCTTCTCCTTCGCCTGGGACACCAACAGCCAGGGCAACGGCTCCTATACGCTCAAGACGCGCGCGTACGATCCGGCCGGCAACGCCGCCTACAGCGCCACCGTCTCCGTCAGCATCTTCCACCCCGGCACCGCCGGCTACGACGCCACGCGCGGAGTGCCCCTGTGCCCGGATGTCACGTACCGCTGCGACACCACCACGCTGGTGAAGGGCCGGGCCAACCTCGGCCCCGAGCCCCATCAGCCCAACACCCTGGGCGGCTCGTGCGCGGATGGGACGAGTGGCACCTTCCACGCCAGTCCGTCGATCGATCAAATCCTGGTCTCGCGAGCGGATGGGACGCCCTTCGCCCCCGGCAAGCAGGTGAAGGTCGACGTCACCGTCTGGGTGAGCTCGACGGCCAACGAGCGGCTGGATCTCTTCTACGCCTCGGACGCGGGCGCGCCGTCGTGGACGTACTTCACCACCCTGACCCCCACCGGCACCGGCGCCCGGGTCCTGTCGACCACGTACCTGCTGCCCTCGGGCTCCCTGCAGGCCCTGCGCGCCGTCTACCGGAGTGGAGGCTCTCCCTCCGAGTGCAACGCGGGCACGGTGAACGACCACGATGACCTGGTGTTCGCCGTGGGCACCGACGTGGACACCACGCCGCCCTCCGCCTCGCTCACCGCTCCGGCCGCGGGCGCCACCCTCAAGGGCACCGTCACCCTCACGGCCTCCGCCTCCGACAACTTCGGCGTGGCCCGCGTGGACTTCTACGCCAGCTCCACCCTGCTGGGCTCCGCCACCTCCGCGCCCTTCTCCCTGGCGTGGGACACGCGCTCCGTCCCCAATGGCGCCTACTCGCTCTCCGTCGTCGCCTTCGACGCCGCGGGCTTCTCCTCCGGAGGCTCCGCCGTGAACGTCACCCTCGACAATGACTTCGTGCCGCCCACGGTGTCCCTCACGGCTCCGGCCGCCGGTGCCACCGTCACGGGGAGCGTCACCGTCTCGGCCGCCGCCTCCGACAACGTGGGCGTCTCCAAGGTGGAGTTCTACGACGGCTCCACGCTCGTGGGCTCCGACTCCACCTCGCCCTACTCGTTGTCCTGGAACAGCCGCAACGGCGCCAACGGCCCCCGTGTCCTGACCGCCCGGGCGCTGGATGCCGCGGGCAACAGCACCACCTCCGCTCCCGTCACCGTCACCGCCAACAACGACCTCACCCCGCCCACGGTGGCCATCACCACGCCCACCGACGGCTCCACCGTCACCGGCACCATCACCCTCAACGCCACCGCCACGGACGACAAGGGCATGTACAAGGTGGAGCTCTATGCCAACAGCACCCTGCTGTGCACCGACATCTCCGCCCCCTACTCCTGCAGCTACAACACCCGCAACCTCTCCAACGCCACCCGGGCGCTGACCGCCAAGGCCTATGACACCTCCGGCAACCTCACCACCTCCGCTCCCGTCAGCGTCGTCTTCGACAACGATCTGACGGCCCCCACCACCTCCCTCACCTCGCCCACCGCGGGCGCCGTCCTCTCCGGCACCGTCCTCCTCCAGGCCACCGCCAACGATGACCGCGGCACCGTGTCCAAGGTCGAGTTCTACCTGGGCTCCACCCTGCTGGGCTCCACCACCACGGCGCCCTACTCGTTCTCCTGGGACACCACCGGCAAGGCCAACGGCGCCTACACGCTCAGGAGCCGCGCCTATGATCCCGCCGGCAACGCCGCCTACAGCGCCACCGTCTCCATCACCGTGAGCAATTAGCGGGCGACAAAAACGAAGGGCCCGGGTTCCTCTGTCTGGAACCCAGGCCCCTGGTTGGGAAGACCCTCACCCCGGCCCTCTCCCAGAGGGAGAGGGAGGACGGAGGGAGGACAGGGCTACTGCGCCGGAGCGGGCGCGGGCGCCGTGGCGGGCTGCGCCGCCGGAGCCGGAGCCCCACCCGCCGGAGCCGCCGTGGCCCCCGGAGTCCCAGACGCCGGAACCGCCGCCGTGCCACCCGACATCAGCCGCCGCACCGTCGCCAGACGGCCACGGAACTGCGGGATGTACTCGCTCGCCGGGTGCTGCGTCACGCCGTCGTTCACCACCTGCACGGCCTTCTCCAGCTGGCCCGTCTCCTGGAGCGACTGCGCCAGCAGCAGCATCGCGTAGTCGCGGTTCTTCGCCTTCCGGTCGCTCTCGATGTAGCGCGTCAGCTGCGGCACCGCCTGCTCGTGCTTCCTCTCGTTGTTGTAGGCCACGCCCAGGAAGAAGGACGTCTCCACCAGCTGCTCCGCCGGAGGATTCATCGCCACGAAGCGCGTGATCTCCTCGATCGCCGTCTTCATGTCGTTGCGGCGGAAGGCCGTCTTGCCGCGCTCGAGCGCCGCGTCGCCAATCTCCCGGCGCAGCTGCGCCGCCTTGTCGTTGAGCGCGTGGCGCTCCAGCTGCGTCAGCTTCGAGGTGTCCAGCTTCACCAGCTCGTCCACGCCCTTGAGCCGCTCGTCACCCGGCAGCGTCGTCATCAGCCGGAAGACCTCGGCCGCCTGGCGCTGGGCCGCCTGCGTCGCCGTCGTCTCCGTGCGCTGCTTGTCCAGCTGCGTCGTCAGCTCGGCCACCGCCTTCTCCAGGCGCTCGCGCTCGGCCGTCGCGCCGGAGCTCTTCGCCGAGCTCACCATCACCGCGCCCGCCACGCACAACGCCGCGAAGATCGCGTACGCCACGCCGGAGGAGATCCACTGCCGCTTCTGGAGATCCTCGTGGCGCTTGCCAATGGCCTTCACTTCCGCGTGAAGGTTCTTCAGCAGGCTGTCCGTCTTGATCACGAGGTTGCGGGCCTCGATGACCTCCTTGCGGATCTCGCTCAGTTCCTTGTTCTGCTCCGGCTTCGTCTCAGCAGCCATGGACATCTTCCTGTTGGGCCCGGAAATGATCTCGGCCTCTTCGCGCATCGTAGGGGCTCCGTCGGGCGGGATTGGTGACTTTTCACACCCGCTTCGTGGTGGTCGGCCCCGGAAACAGGCCCCGCGCCCCGAAGAATTTCCGGTGCATTCTTCGTCAGCAGGGGACCAGGCCAGCGGCACGCCGCTAGGGCGAGGAGGAGAAGGGACGGATGGGATCCGACGCGAAGAAGTACGTCACCCCCAGCGCGAACCAGTTGCCCCCCGCGTTGTAGGAGGCGAGCCCCTTGAACTCGGGTTTGTTGTTGAAGACGCTCTGGCCCCGGGCGAAGGCCAGGCGGTACTCGGCGGTGAGTCCCCACTGGGCGGAGAAGCGGAAGGTCGCCCCCACGGTGCCCGCCCAGGCCTGCGTGAAGAGCTCGCGCGAGCCCACCCCCTCGGCCACCGAGTAGGCCAGCGTGGGGCCCGACTGCACGCCCACGAAGGGCACTACGCCCTCGGGGGTGAGGATGTCCAGCAGCGTCTGCAGGCGCACGCCCACCAGCGCGCCATAGGTGACGTTGGTGATGGTGGGGGCCCCCGTGAGCCGCAGCTGCTCGCCGGTGGCGAAGAGATCGATTCCCAGCTCGAAGAACTCCGTGACGGCGTAGGCGAAGGAGCCCGCCAGGAAGGGGCCGCCCGGAGACTCGGGGGCACGCTGGAAGCCCTGGGTGGACGGCAGCGCGTAGTAGCTGTCGTAGAAGGTGCCGTTGGAGGAGAGCCGCCAGCCCGCCTGGACGGAGAGACGGCCCACGCCGTTGAGCGGCAGGGGCTCCTCGTCCCCCTGGGCGGAGGCGCTCGCGGCGGCGAGCAGGATGGCGAGCAGGGTGAGACGGCGCATCGGTCAGGAGTCCTTCAGGCGCAGCGCGACTTCGAGGAACGTGGTGCGGCGCCGGGACAGGGCGGCGAGCAGACACCGCACGACACACAACGAGCCGAACTCCCGCCGGACCAGGCCCACGTTGGCCATCACGTCCCGCAGGGTGATCACGCCGCGCATGCGCTCCTCCTCGCGTCAGTCCGCCCCGGTGCTACAGGCAGGGGGCGCACCGTAGCAGTGACGTTTGGAGGGTCAAATTTTCGGGTTGGGAGGCCGCAGGGCGCGCCGCTCCAGCTCCAGCAGCGGCACCTCGAGCACCACCACCGTGCCGTGGATGCAGGAGGGGTGGAAGTCCGCCGCGTCCAGCTCGCCCAGGAGCGCCCGGAGCTTGCCCTCGCTGAGCTGGCCCTCGGCATGGCGCGCGGCATGGCAGGCCAGCACCCGGAGGCCCTCGGCCAGCGTGGTGCCGTCCAGGGCCGAGCCGGGCGGCGGCAGGGCCCGCGCCAGGGCCTCCAGCAGCGCCCGGGCGTCCGCCCCCACCAGCGAGGGTGGCACCGCCTTGAGCGCCAGCGTCGTCCCGCCGAAGGGCTCCACCTCCAGCCCCAGCCGCGCGAGCGCCTCGCGGCCCTCCACCAGCGCCTTGGCCACCGACACCGGCAGCTCCACCGTGGCGCCGAAGAGCGTGGGCACCGGTGACTCCTCGCGCTCCACCATCCGCCGGAAGCCCATCAGCCGCGCCCGCTCCAGGGCCGCGTGCGCGTCCAGCACCACCAGCGTGCCGCCCGGCCCCTCGCACACGTGGAAGCGCTCGCCCAGCACGCCCATGGGCCGCAGCGCGCCGAAGTAGCCCGGCGGCGGTGCCTCGTTGAGCTGCGGCTGGGCCTGGCCGAAGGCGGGCGCGCGCCCCGGCAGCAGCGTGGAGGTGGGCGCGAAGGCCAGGCCCAAGGGCCCCGGCATGGACGAGGGGGCGAAGGGCAGCGGAGAGGTGGGGCCTCCCCCGGGCACGGGCGCGTCCTGGGTGCCCGGGAGCGGCAGCGGCGCGCCCCAGGTGGCCTCCTGCGCGCGGGTGAGGAAGCGCTCCACGGCCATGGCGTAGTGGGCGGCCTGCCGCGGCTGCTCGGGCCCCCCACCCTCGCCCTTGTTGCCCAGCCAGGGCGCGGCCCGGAGCGCCCGGGAGATGGCCGCGTGCACCGTGTCCACCACGCCCTTGGCGTCCGAGAAGCGCACCTCCTGCTTCTGCGGGTGCACGTTCACGTCCACCGCCCGAGGGTCCACGTCGATGAAGAGCACCACCACCGGCTGGCGCCCCGCCGCGAGGAACTCCTGGAAGCCTCGCTGGATGGCGCTGTTGAGGCCCCGGTCCCGGATGTAGCGGCGGTTGACGAAGGTGTAGATGCCGCGCGCGTTGGGCAGCGTGTACTCGGGCGAGGCGATGTGCCCCGTCACGCTCACCCCCAGCCGCCGCTCCTCCACCGGCACCAGGTGCGGGTGCACCCCCGGCCCCAGCGCCGCGGCGATGCGCTCGCGCGGATCTCCCGGGCTCGCCGGGCTGGTGAAGAGCTGCTGGCCCCCGTGCTCCACGAAGAAGGCCACGTCCGGGTGCGCCAGCGCCAGCCGGATGACCGCCTCCTCCGCGTGCTGCAGCTCCGTGGATTCGCGCTTCATGAACTTGCGCCGCGCCGGCGTGTTGTAGAACAGCTCCTCCACCGAGATGACCGTCCCCACCCGCGGCGGCGCCTCCTCCACCAGCGGCTCGCTCCCGCCCTCCACCACCACCCTCGTGCCCACCTGCGCCCCGGGCTCGGCCGTGTGCAGTGTGAAGCGCGACACCGAGGCGATGGCCGGCAGCGCCTCGCCCCGGAAGCCCTTGGTGTTGATGGTGAACAGATCGTCCAGCTCGCGCAGCTTGCTGGTGGCGTGGCGCTCCAGGCACAGCCGCGCGTCCTCCATCCCCATGCCATGCCCGTCGTCCGAGATGGTGATGCGCCCCAGGCCCCCCTTCTCCAGGGCCACGCGCACGGTGCGAGAGCCAGCGTCGATGGAATTCTCCACCAGCTCCTTCACGACGGAGGCGGGGCGCTCCACCACCTCACCGGCGGCGATCTTGTTGATGAGGACATCACTGAGGCGGGCGATACGTGCCATGGGAAGTCATATGATGCGCAGGACCCGGGAAGTTGGCCAGCAATCCTGACGCGTCGCGGCTGACAACGGTGGGCTTCTGAGCTATCACGCCCACTCCCGTATGGAAGCAACTCAGGCGAGCAAGGGGGGACTTCGCGTCGCGGTGACGGGCGCTGCCGGCGACCTCGGCCGGCTGCTGCTGCCACTGTTGGAGCGAGACCCCGACGTGGAGAGCATCCTGGTCCTGGACGTGGCCAAGCCCGCCGGTGACAAGGTGGACTTCCATCGCGTGGACCTCACGCGGCACGACGCGGAGAGCGAGGTGTCCGACGCCCTCTCCGAGCTGCCCGTGGACGTCTTCTACCATCTGGCCTTCCTCCATGGGCCGGTGCGCGATGGCTCACTGGCGCACGAGCTCGAGGTCATCGGCACGATGAACGTGCTGAGCGCGGTGGGGAGGGCCCGGGTGCCGCGGCTGATCGTCCCCTCGTTGACGGCGCTCTATGGGGCGCGCGGCCAGCACCCCGCCCTGCTGGGCGAGGACACGCCGCTGGCGGGCTGCCCCGGCAGCCGCTACGTCACCGACAAGGTCGAGGTGGAGAAGCAGGTGCGCACCTTCCGCGAGCGCCACCCGGAGACGCGCGTCATCGTCCTGCGCTTCGCGCCGCTGTTCGGCCCGCACATGGACAACCCGGCCACGCGGATGCTGGCCCGCCGCGTGGTGCCCACGCTGCTGGGGTTCGATCCGCTCTGGCAGGCCCTCCACGAGGAGGACGCCGCCCGGGCGCTGTACCAGGCGCTGAGCGCCAACGCCGAGGGCGAGTTCAACATCGTGGGACGCGGGGTGCTGCCGCTCTCGGGGCTCATCCGCCAGGCGGGCGCCCAGCCGCTTCCTCTTCCCGGACCGCTCTACCGTGCGGCCCTGAAGACGATGACGTCGCTGGGGGGCCCGGGGTTCCCCACCGCCCTGCTCGACTACATGCATTACGGCTGGGTCGCCGACGGCGAGCGGGCCGAGGAAGAGCTCGGTTTCATTCCCATGTTCCACGCCCGGGACGCCGTGGCGGCGATGCGGAGGAGTTGATCATGGCCAAGGGTGTGCTCGGGAACGATCCCTTCCAGCGGGGCGCCGCGCAGCGTCCCGGGGAGGCCAGGACGGCCGGTACGGCGGCCCCGGAGCCGAAGAAGGCCCAGGCCACGCCTCCGCCCACCAAGGCCAACGGGAAGAGTGCCCCGGCGAAGGCCGCGAAGAAGGCGCCCGCCGCGAAGGCCGCCGCGCCGAAGCCGGCTCCCAAGCCCGTCGCGGAGAAGGCCGCCGCGCCGAAGCCCGCCTCGGGTGCGCGGGGGAAGAAGGCCACGGCCCCCCAGGGGAAGGCCCCGAAGACTCCCGCCGCGCCGCCCTCGCCCGAGGTGCGCACGCCTCCCGAGGCCGTCCGCGCCGCCGGAGCCCCGGTGGGCACTCCGGTCGAGCCCCCTGTCACGCCGGCATCGGCCCGGGACGAGGTACGCGCTTCCGCCGAGGCGCCACGTGAGGCCACGGCTTCCGCCAGGTCCGAGGCGGCCGAGGTGGACGCGGAGCTGCTGGAGCGTGCGGCCGAGGCCGTGTCGGCCGTGGAGGCCCTGCGAGAGCTGGAAGAGGCCATCGGAGAGGCGCTGCCCACGGGACCGGTCGCCGTGCCGGGCTTCGAGGACACGGTGGAAGTGACGGTGACCGAGACGGTGGCCGTCGAGGTGCTCGACGCGAGCCAGGACGAGTACGCCCCGGACAGCGAGGCCGAGGCCGCCAAGGAGGCGCGCATCGAGGTGCAGGTGGAGGCCGCGCTGGCGCCGGTGCAGCCCGCCGTGAGCAGCAACGCCGACGCCTTCTTCACCGCCGAGTCTCCCGGAGCCGAGCCGCACCGGCTGGGGGATCGCTTCGCGGGGCTGTTCTCGCTGGCGAAGGAGGCCGCCTTCCAGGCGCTGGCCAGTGAGGGGTTCGGCAAGACGATGGGCTCGGCGCAGGGCCTGGTGAGCGCGGCGCTCACGAGCATCGGCATGGGCGGCGGCACGGCCATCGACGAGTACGGCAAGGACGCGGCGCTCGGCGGCGTGATGCAGCCGGTGCTGGACTTCCTCTACGAGCGGTACTGGCGGGTGTCGGTGCAGGGCGCGAGTCACGTGCCGGCGGGGCCGGTGCTGCTGGTGGCGAACCACTCGGGAGCGCTGCCCATCGACGGGCCGGTGCTGCAGCAGGCGTTGTCGCGCGAGCGGCCGGATCTGCAGGAAGCGCGCTGGCTGGCGGAGGACCAGGTCTTCCACGCGCCGATGCTCGGCACGCTGATGAACCGGCTGGGCGCGGTGCGGGCCTGCCCGGAGAACGCGCTGCGGCTGCTGGACGAATTGCGCCCGGTGATCGTGTTCCCCGAGGGCATCCAGGGGTTGAGCAAGCCCTTCGCGCAGCGCTACCAGCTCAAGCGCTTCGGACGAGGCGGCTTCGTGAAGCTGGCACTGCGCACGGGCGCGCCGATCATCCCGGTGGCCATCGTGGGCGCCGAGGAGACGGTGCCGCTGTTCGGCAAGCTGCCGGCCGGCTTCCTGGGGCTGCCCTACCTGCCGCTGACGCCGCCGCCGCTGCCGGCCCGGTGGACCATCCGCTTCGGCGACCCCATCAGCATGGGCGAGCTGCCGCCCGAGGCCGCCGACGACATGTCCCAGGTGCAGCGACTCACCGAGCGCACCCGCGAGTCCATCCAGGGCATGCTCCAGGCGCTGCTCAAGGAGCGCCGCTCCGTCTTCGCGGGGTAAGTGCGCTTCACGACCTTCTGTTTCGGTTCAACCTGAAGGAGCGGCGACCATGCAGGTACTTTCCTGGTGCAGGCTCGGAGTGTCCCTAGTGTTTCTCACGCTGGTGGGGGCGGCTTGTGATCCCAGCGACATGCCCGACGACACACCGGGAGAACCTGATGCTGGTACGGGCGGGGGGGCGGACGTCGACCTGGACCCGGCGCCTGCCCGTACCCAGCCAGGCGAGCACACGTGCAACGGATGCCCGGACAGCGACGCCACCACATTCGAACTCAACGCAGGCGCGGTGACCCAGAAAACCTTCTCGGGGACGGTCTCGAATGCCGTGGGCAACGGTACCTTCTTCGTGGGGGGGCCCAACGGACAGCAACTCGCTGGCACTATCGAGACCGACCCGGCGACAGGAGACTTCACCTTCACCGCGCCACTCTTCTGCGGGGAGCAACTCGTGAAATCCGTTTGGACCAACGCTGCTGGACCCTACGTGGCCGTCACCCGCGTCATCACCACTGACTGCGTCACCTCGGATATCCGCGCCACCGTCTCGTGGGACAGCCTGGGCGCCGATTGGGAACTCCACCTCATCAAGCCAGGCGGTAGAATCAATGACAAAGCCACGGACTGCACGTGGTCCTCGTGCGTTGTCTCCCAACCAGACTGGGGCGTTCAGGGCAATGCGTCCGATGACCCGATGCGGGACGTGAGCGACACGGGCGACTACGGTCCGGAGAACATCATCCTCAGCAACCCCGAGAATGGCCTCTACCACGTCATGGTCGAGCACTGGGGCAACGGCAGCCCCGAGTCTGACGGGCGACTCATCCTCAATGTGGCGGGCAAGAAGACGGTCATCGACATCCAGAACCTGCCTCCGAAGTCCGTCTGGAGGGCGGCGACCATTACCTGGCCAGACGGCCAAGTGACGACGTCAACTCAGAAGTACGACTGCTCGGGTAACTGGAGCAGCGGCTGCAAGGCCGCACTGCCATAACACCTCGCCAGAATCGTCGAGCAGGTTCATGGCTTCAACCCTGAACCTGCTCTCCATCACCGGCAGACCGCCTTGATGTCATCCGGAGAGTTGGAAAGGTCCAGGTAGGCCCGGCACTCGGCATCCGTTGCGCAGCCCATGAAGACGCAACGCCCCTCGTGGCACACCTCGAAGGCTGACGTATTACACTCGCTGTCATCCGTGCATCCCACGAAGCAGGTGCCGCTCATGCAGCGACTGCGTGGATGACCCAGCACGAAGACGCATTCGCGATCCGTCGTGCACCCGGACGGAACACAAGTTCCCGCATTGCACGCATGCAAGGGCGGACAATTCTCGGCAGTCTTGCACGACATCTTGCAGCTCCCCTCGACGCAGCGTGCATCTTCGCTGGCGCAGTCCCCGTGCTCCCGGCATTGCACGCACCGGCTCTGTACGCAGTAGGGCGCATCAAGCGATGGACAGCTATCATCCGTCGTGCACTCTGGCCCCGTATCCACGCAGAAGTCATTCGCGCATGCGCGGTTGCACTGACCCCGCCTTATTCACCAGAAGGGCTGGAGGGTGACCGGAAAAGAAGGGTGACGCGCCTGACCTCCCGAGTGGTAGAGGGGTGTTGTTCAGACAACCACCACCAAACGGCAGGAGGCGCGTCATGGGT
>NZ_DBNGVP010000017.1:0-178608 GCF_057119385.1 Archangium sp.
GCGAACTGGTTCCAGTAGAAGATGCCGATGTTCCAGCCCGCGTTGATCCACGCGTCGGCCATGTTCACGTTGACGCCGTACGTGGGATCGTTCTCCGCGTAGTTGAACGTCTCGCGCTTGCCATTGATGACGCCGTCCTTCTGCCAGCCGTGCACGTAGATGACGGTGGGCTTGGCGGCGTTGAAGTAGGGATTGTAGACGCCGGCGACCGCCTTCTGGGACGCGTTGCTCAGCCCGTACCAGTAGATGCCGTAGTCCAGGGTGCGGCAGTCGAAGGGCACCGCCGCGTGCGCGCCAGCGGGCACGCCCACGCCCAGCGCCAGGCCCAGGGCGGCCAGCGCCGAAGTCAGAGGGTTCTTCATGGGAAATCCTTTCCCTCGAACCGTCAGGAGTTGACTCGTCGAGGCACCGGTGTCTGTAGCCCACCCCTCCTTTGACGTAAAGCCATTAGGACGTGAAGTCTGTCACGCCATCCCGCGAGGAGATCGTCAGCCCAGCGTCAGCGTTGTCAGCCCAGCGTCAACCCGGCGTCGAGCGTTGACGGAAGTTCCCTGGGGAAGGGGTTGTTCGGGGTTGTTCCGCCACGGAGTTGTTCCGTAGATTGAGCTTCGTTCCAAAAGCGAGGCGCCATGGATTCCAAGAACCCCCAGAGCAATGATTCCCAGGCCGTGTCCCGAAGTCGGCGTCAATTCCTCCGGCGGGCCGCCGCCCTCGGTGGGGGCCTGGTGGCCTGGCCCCGGGCCGCGGATGCAAGGGGCGCGCGGCCGGAGGGCTCCGCCCAGGTGCGCTCCGGCACCTTCGTGACGAGCGATGGGGTGGGGCTGCACTACCTGGAGGCGGGCCGGGGCAAGCCCCTGGTGCTCATCCCCGGCTGGTCGCAGACGGCGGCCATGTACTGGCCGCAACTCCAGGCGCTGTCCCGCCACCACCGGGTCATCGCCCTGGACATGCGCGGGCACGGCGACTCGGACAAGCCCGCGGGCGGCTACCGCATCGCGCGCCTGGCCAAGGACTTGCACGAGTTCCTCGAGAAGATGGACGGCGGCAACATCACCGTGGCGGGGCACTCCATGGGGTGCTCGGTCATCTGGAGCCTGTGGGAGCAATTCGGGCGCAGCCGCGTGGATCGGCTGATCCTCATCGATCAAGCGCCGGCGGTGACGGCCTGGCCGGGCTGGTCCGAGGACGAGCGGGCCGAGGCGGGCACGCTCTTCACCCCGCAGTCGCTCTATGACACGGCCGCGGGCCTGGCCGGACCCGACGGGGTGCGGGTGTCCGAGGGGCTGGTGCGGGGCCTCTTCTCCAGCTCCTTCCCCGAGGACGCGCTCGCTGAGGTCATCGAGCAGAACCTCAAGTTCCCCCGCGCCGCCGCCGCCCGGCTGCTGGTGGACCACTGCGGCCAGGACTGGAGGGATCTCATCCCCACCCTCGACGTGCCCACCCTGGTCGTCGGCGGCGAGGTGAGCATCTTCCACCCGCGCTCGCAGCAGTGGATCGCCCGCCAGATTCCCGGGGCCCAGCTCTCCATCTTCAGTGCCTCCGAGGGCGGCAGCCACTTCATGTTCCTGGAGAACCCGGACAAGTTCAACCAGCTGGTGCTGGACTTCCTCGGCTGAGCGCTCACGGGAGGGGGAGCTCCAACGTGGCCGTGGCCCCCTGGCCCGGCCCTTCGCTCTCCAGCTGGAGGGTGCCTCCCAACAGCATCGCCGCGAGCGCGCTCGAGTGCAGGCCGAAGCCATGGCCATCATTGCGCGTGGTGAAGCCATGCGAGAAGAGCCGCTCGCGGACCTCCGGCGCGATTCCCACCCCATTGTCCACCACCTGGACGCGGGCCAGCCGCTCCCCGGTGGTGAGCCGCACCAGCAGCCGCCGCTGTCCCTCGGGCAGCCCCCCCATGGCGTATTGGGCGTTGCTGATGAGGTTGATGAGGATCTGCAGCACCTTGTGCCTGTCCACCCGCACCCGGGCGGTGCTCGCGAGCTCGCAGGTGATGGAGACGCCGTGGCGCTCGAGCGCCGGGCGCTGGATGCGCAGCGCATCCTCGACGAGCCGCGACAGGTCGCACTCGTCGATGAGGAGCGACGTCTTGGCGTAGGTCTGCTGTACCTGGACGATGGAGCGGATGTGGTCGATGTGCCAGCCCATCTCCTCCAACCTCTCCCGCAGGCGCTGCTGCTCGCGGGAGAGCTCCTCGGAGAGCGCGGAGACGTAGTGGGGCAGGTTCTTGCCGCGGGCATCCCGGGTGAGGAAGTCCGCCAGGCCGTCGCGGTGCGAGTGGAGCATCTGCGCGAGCTGCGTGAGCCGGCCGACGCGTGAGGCGCCCACCGACTCGCGCATCAGCTCGAGGTTGACGACGGCGCTGGTGAGGACATTGCCCACGTTGTGCAAGACATTGGAGGCGATCTCGGACATGCCCACCGCGCGCGCGGTGTCCACCAGCTGGGCCTGGGCATCCCGGAGCTCCCGCGTGCGCTCCTCCACCCGTGTCTCCAGCTCGTCATTGGCACGGCGCAGGGCCGCCTCGGCGTGCTGCACCTCGGCGTACAGGCGCGCGTTCTCCATGGAGATGGCGGCCTGGGAGGCGATGTGCCCGAGCAGGGCGATGCGCGCCGGGTTGAAGGCCTCGGTCGCCAGGCTGTTCTCCAGGTACAGCACCCCGGAGAAGGTCTCCTGGCGCAGCAGCGGAAGGCAGAGCACGGAGCGGGCCCGGGCCCGCCCGAAGTACTCGTCGGAGGAGAAGGCGTGGGGCTGGGTGGCGTCACCGATGAGCACGTGCTCGTGCGTGCGCCTGACGTAGGCGATGAGTGTCCAGGGCAGCTCCTGGGGGACGCCCTCGCCCGGAACGATGAGGGGCGCGTCCGGCGAGGCGCCCGCGGAGATGGCCACCACCTGGAGCGTGTCCCCCCTCGGGAGCAGGAGGGCACCGCGCTGGGCGCCGGCGCTCTCGATGGCCACCTGCGTGAGCGTGGTCACCAGACGGTCCAGGAGGATCTCCCCGGAGATGGCCTGCTGGGCCTTCACCACGGTGTGCGCGTCGAGCTGCGCCGAGCCCGTGTCGTAGGAGGCGCTGGTGTCCGGGGAGGCCCCGGCGAACACCAGGTGCGGCCAGCGGGACTCCAGGTGCTGGACCTTGCCCCGGGCGCCCCACTGTTGGTACGCCTCGCGGGCCGAGCGGGCACAGCCCTCGGCGATGCTCGCCAGGCCGCGCGCGCGCCAGAAGTTCGCCGCCAGCTCGCTGGCGAGGGCGGCGTGGTGGATGAAGCCGTGCGCCCGGGCGGATTGGAGCGCCTCCTCGTAGGCGTTCATCGCCTCCTCCGGCCGGCCCTTCACGCGGGCCAGCTCCGCGGACACCATCCGCTCGGGGGCGAGGAACGTCTCCGGGCAATGGCCCGCCCACTCCGCCAGTTGCCGCTGGTGCTCCTCCATGGCCTCGAGCCACCGCCGCTGCTCCTCGGGCGCGGCCCCCTGGAAGCTGGCGGCCAGCGTCAGGGCCCGGTAGAGGTGGAAGTCCAGCAGCTGGATGTGACTGAGCGAGGCCCACAGCAGCGCAGCGGCCTTCTCTCCCGCCTCGCGCGCCTGCGCGTACGCCCCGCACATGAAGCGCGACTGCAGCTTGTGCAGCCAGTACCAGCAGCGCAGGGTGCTCATGCGCCCGGGGGTCAGCCGGGCCTCGAACTCCTCCTCCTCGAAGCCATCCCCACTCAGCGTGTCGAAGGAGCGCGAGAGCCCGCGCAACTGCTGCACGTAGCGCTGGGTGCCCAGGATGATGTCCTGCACGTCCAGGAAGCCCGCCTTGCGGACGAAATCCAGGCGCGCCACCGACTCCAGGTAGACGTCCTCCAGCTTGTCTCCCTGGGAGAGGCTGTTGGTGACGATGTGGTTGCAGCAATAGCTGGCGATCGGGATGTCTCCGGCCTGCAGCGCGTGGTGGAAGGCGCCGCGGGCGAGCTCCCTCGCGACGGAGAGGGGCCGGGTCCAGAAGCTGATGATCTCCAGGGTGAAGAGCGCCTTGCCCCGAGAGGAGGCGTAGTTGTAACGCTCCACGAGGGCGCAGCCGAGCGTGCCGAAGGCATGGCCCTCCCGGTACTTCTTGAAGGTGGAGCCCAGCACCACGCCGTAATAGGTGTAGCCGTGGACGGCCGCTTCGCTGTTGCCGTGGCGCAGGGTCAGGGAGACCAGCCGGCACAGGTGCAGGGCGAGCAGGTTGTTGTCGGTGAAGTAGGCCACGGCGAACATGGCGCCCAGCACGCCGAGCACCGCCTGGATGTCCGCATCCGTCAGCAGGGGCAGATCGATGAGGCTCTCGATGGGGCGCCCGTCCAGCAGGGCCCACACCTCCTCGTTGGCGGCCACCACCTCCTCCCAGGTGGGGTGCGGCGGCATCGGCATGCCCAGCAGGGCCAGACACTCCAGGAAGCAGGTGAGGGCCTCCTGGATTTCCCCCTGGGCGAGGTGGAGCTCACTCGTCAGGCGGTAGACGGCCGCGATGTCCGGGGCGGTGCGTGCCCGGGGGCGGAGCTCCGCCAGCAGGTGGCGCGCCCCGGCGGCATGGCCATTCATGAACTCGCACGTCGCCTGCTCCAGACGCAGCTTGAAGGCCAGCTCGGGGTGGGCCGTCCAGGGCTCGCCCGGCAGCAGGCCGAACGCCGTCTCGAAGTAGGCGATGGCCGAGCGGTAGGCGATGGCCGCCCTGGCCTTGCGGCCCGCCTCGGCGTTCAGCCGCGCCACCTGGAGGCGCTCCTCGGGGTCCTCGAGCAGCGCCGCCCCGGCGTTGAGCTGCCCCACGAGATCGAACAGCTTCTCGCGCACCTGCTCCGCGGACAGGCTCGCCAGCAGCAGGCGGCCGATGCGCAGGTGCACGGCCGCGCGCTCCTCCTCGGGGATGAGGGCCTGGGCGGCCTGCTGGATGCGGTCATGGAGGAAGCGGTAGTGCTCCAGGCCGTGCCGGGCCAGCAGGCCCTCCTGGAGCGCGGGCTCCAGGCTCTGCTCCACCTCGGACGGCTCGACGCCGGAGATGATGGCCAGCATCGGCAGCGCGAAGCCATTGCCCACACACGCCGCCAGGCGCAGCAGGTGCTGCGTCCCAGCGGGGAACTGGCGCAGCTTGCCCACCATGAAGTCGACGACGTTGTCGGAGTAGGCCTTGGCCCGGACGCCCGCCGCATCCCACCGCCATGCCCCTTGCGGCGTGCGCGCCAGCAGGCCGTCCTGGTTGAGCGTCAGCAGCAGCTGGATGAGGAAGAAGGGATTGCCGCCCGTCTTCTCGAGCAGCAGCGCCGAGAGGGGCACGACGAGCTCCTCGCCCGCCCCCGGGAGCGTCTCGGCGACGAGCTGCTGGAGTTGAGCCGGGCTCAGCGGCTCGAGCCGGATGTCCGTCACCCGCGCGCCCGTCTTGCGCACCTGCTCCATCATCAGCATCAGCGGATGGGAGGGGCTGACCTCGTTGTCGCGATAGGCCCCGACCAGCAGCAGCGGCGGCACGTCCGGCTCGCCGAGCAGGTGCTGGAGGAGCCCCAGACTGGCCAGGTCCGCCCATTGCAGGTCATCGAGGAACACGGCGAGCGGGTGCTCGCGGGTGGAGAAGACGCGGAGGAAGTGGATGAAGACGCGGTTGAAGCGGACCTGCGCCTCGGAGGGCGGCAGCTCCTGGAGGGCCGGCTGCTTGCCCGCGACGAGCTCGAGCTGCGGAACCAGGTCCACCAGCACCTGGCCCTGCTCTCCCCAGGCCTGCCGCAGCCGCTCGCGCCATGCCGCCAGCTCCTCGTCGGTGCCGGCGAGCAGCTGCCGTACCAGCCCGCGGATGGCCTGGGCCAGGGTGGCGTAGGGCACGTCGCGTTGGAATTGATCGAACTTGCCGCGCAGGAAGAAGCCGCGCCGCTCCACCACGGGCCGTTGCAGCTCGTTGACCACCGAGGACTTGCCGATGCCGGAGTAGCCACTGACCAGGATGAGCTCTGGCCGCCCTCCCTGGGCGATGCGCTCGAAGCCCTGGAAGAGGGTGGCCACGTGGGCTTCGCGCCCGTAGAGGCGCTGGGGGAGCTGGAAGTGGCTGGGGAAGTCGCGCTCGCCCAGCGGGAACACCCGGGAGACGCCCTGGCGCAGCTCCTCCCGGCACCGCTCGAGGTCCGCCTTCAGTCCCTCGGCGCTCTGGTAGCGCTCCTCGGCCACCTTGGCCAGCAGCTTCATGACGATGGCGGACAGGGCGGGGGGGAGGTCCGCCACGAGCTGCTGGGGCGGCCTGGGCTGCTGGGCCAGGTGCGCATGGAACCAGCCGAGCGCATCACTCCCGCGCAAGGGCAGGCTGCCCGTCAGCAGCTCGTAGAACGTCACCCCCAGCGAATAGAGGTCCGTGCGGGAGTCCACGGTGCGGTTCATGCGCCCGGTCTGCTCGGGGGACATGTACGCCAGCGTCCCCTCGATGAGGCTGGAGGCCGCCGAATCCACGTGCTCTATCCGGTGGAGGGTGGCGCTCCCGAAGTCGATGATGCGCGCCTCTCCCGCGGGCGTGACGATGATGTTGGAGGGTTTGAGATCCTTGT
Source organism: Archangium sp. (assembly GCF_057119385.1). NCBI lineage: Bacteria > Pseudomonadati > Myxococcota > Myxococcia > Myxococcales > Archangiaceae > Archangium > Archangium sp. The sequence goes on from NZ_DBNGVP010000017.1 coordinate 6,540, forward strand.
GGATGACGCCCCGCCGGTGGATCTCCCCGAGGGCCGAGGCCAGGGAGATGGCCAGCTCGAGGAAGGGGGGAACCGCGAAACGCTGGCCCACCGACTCCACCAGGGGCGAGCCCTCCACCTCCTCGAGGATGAGGACCGGACGCTCCTGGAGCAGCTCGCAGGAGAGGACCCGGGGCACGCCCCGCACCTCCTGGAGCCGTTGCAGGATGCCGTGCTCGCGGCGGTAGCGCTCCCACTCGCGCGGGCCGGGAGAGGGGTGCGCTGGCGTCTTGATGATGACGGGCCGGTTGTCGGCCTCACCCACCGCGTGGAACAGCACATTGGCGCCCGTCAGACGGAGCGAGCCGAGCAACCTGTAGCCTGGGATGTCCAGCGAGTGGGCGGATGACGTGGGTGTGGGCAGATGCATCATGACTGTCGGGGGGCTCTCCCTGGAATCCGTCTGGAGGATACCTCGCCAGGAGCGCCCGCCGAGTGGCCGCTCGCGGAGCAGGCCCGGGGTGACACCCCGCCGTGGCAACCCGATGCCCGGCGGGTCTCCCTCAGAGCATCCAGCCCACGAGCGCGCGGACGCCGAGCCCGGCGCCCGGACCTCCCCGGAAGGTGACATCCGCGCTGCCGGCCAGTCCCACCGACAGCCGGGACGACACCGCGAAGGTGGCACCCGCCTCCAGGTAGAAGGCCAGTTGACGGGCCGGCTCCCCATCGCTCACGAAGCGGTACTGGTACTCCAGGCCGGCGCCCACCAGCGGGCGCACCACCTGCCCGTCCCGGAACGAGGCCCGGTACCCCAGGGCCACCGGCACGTAGGTGAACTCGGGGCCCACGAGCAGGCCCGGCGCCAGGCGCAGCCGGTGTGGCCCCTCTCCTCCCAGCCGGACCAGCAGCTCCGGCCGCACCCCCGCCGACAGGCCCACCAGGGTCACCTCCGGGGCGATGAACAGCTCCAAGCGGCCCGGCGCGGACGGCTCCCGCGCGCTCGCCGGCAGTGCCAGCAGGCCGAGCGCCATCAGACTAATACGCATACACGCTCCAATCCTCGAAGGCGCGGCTGAAGTCGCCGCCCTCCTCCACACCAAAGCCGATGCCGAACTTCCCGCGCGTCTTGTGGGGGGACCACATCCAGAACTCGTAGTCCCCCTTGGGCACCACGAGCGCGACGACCCCCGTGCTCCAGAAGAAGCGCCGGGTGAAGGTCTCGTAGAAGACGGGCCGCGGCGAGACGCGGTTCAGGTCCACGTACGCCCCAGCGCCCTCGGGCAGCGGCAGGGGCAGCGCGGCGCGCTCCTCGGCCGTGGGCGTGAAGAAGAGCCCGGGACCCACCAGCGCGAAGGCCGGCCGGTGCTCCTTCAGCTCCTCCCGGTGCGGCACGAAGAGCTCCACCGGCAGGGCGAAGTCCTCCGGGAAGCTCACCTTGACGCGGAACACCTCGTCCCCCGTCTCGAACACGCCGTAGAGCGCGTAGGAGATGGAGGTGTCCTCGATGACCGTGGGCACCCCCGGCGAGAGCACCGACGGGCTGTGGGCCCGCGCGATGATGGGAAGGAGGACCGCCAGCGCCAGCAATGAACGAAGACGGGTGCTCATGGCGCGCACGCTCCCGGCAGCTCCGGCATGCGCTCCCGCATCACCCCCACGCCCCGCTCACAGGCATCCCCGCAGAGCTTCGCGCCCTCGGGGCTGCCCCAGCACGCCCCCTCCGGCTCGAAACGGGCGAGGTTGGTGCGGCTGCCCCTCGCCTCATCGAGGGCATTCACGCACGCGACGAACTTCTGGCAGGAGGCGGACTGCGGCTGTCTGCCTTCACAGCCCGTGCCCCCCAGCAACGACAAGCCCAGGCCCCCCAGCGCCAGGGCATGGCGCCAGGGACTCTTCGAAGGTTCGGACATCTCTGCTCCCTTGTCTCCGGTCCGCGGTCCCCTCATGGGGACACGCGCCCCGCAGAGATGCCCGACCCCTCCGCGCGTTGCAGGCTCCGCGAGTGCCCCGACGCGGCGGGCCTAGAGGCCCATCACCTGGACGGGCGTGAAGCGGTTGGTGGTCGTCCCATCTCCCAGCTGGCCGTTGGCGTTGGTTCCCCAGGCCCAGACGGCGCCCCCCTGCTGCCTCATCACCGTGTGATAGGTGCTGCTGTAGAGGTGGGTGGCGTTTCCAAGGGTGCCCATTTGAATCGGCGTGGAGCGGTTGGTGGCCGTCCCGTCCCCGAGCTCTCCATAGGTGTTGCGCCCCCAGCCCCAGAGGGTGCCGTCCTGCTTCATCACCGCGGAGTGAAGGCCGCCCCCGCTGAGCAGGGCGGGGTGGCTGATGCCGGGCACCTGGACGGGCGTGAGACGGTTGGTGGTGGTTCCGTCACCGAGCTGGCCGTAGCTGTTGGCGCCCCAGGCCCAGAGGGTGCCGTCGTGCTTGCGCGCCATCATGTGAAAGCCTCCCGCGGAGATGGCGGCCACGTCCCCGAGGCCCACCACCTGCACGGGCGCGTTGCGCTGGGTGGTCGTCCCATCCCCGAGCTGGCCCAGGTTCTGGCCCCAGGCCCACACGGTGCCATCCGCCTTGAGCGCGGCCATGAAATGGTAGCCCGCGTCAATGGCGATGACGTTGCCGAGGCCCACCACCTGCACGGGCGTGGGGCGGGTGTTGATCGTCCCATCCCCGAGCTGGCCGCTGAAGTTGTCGCCCCAGGTCCAGACGGTGCCGTCCTGCTTGAGCGCCGCCGAGAACCGGTCACCCCCGGTGATGGCGATGACGCCGCCGAGGCCCGGCACCTGCTGGGGCCATGTGCAGTTGGCGGCCCCGCACCCTCCGCCCTGGTTGGAGGAGTTGTAGCCCCAGGCCCACACGGTGCCATCCCCCTTGAGCGCCAGGTTGTGGGAGCCACCCGCGGCGAGGGTGGTGATGCCGCTGAGGTTCATCACCTGCCCGGGCGTGGAGCGGTTGGTGGTGGTCCCATCCCCGAGCTGGCCGAAATAGTTCTGGCCCCAGGCCCAGACGGTGCCGTCCTCCTTCAACAGCGTCGTGTTCTGGTAGCCCGCGGCGAGGGCGGCCGGGCACGTCTGCGGGACGCTCCGGCTCATGCTCCTGGGGCTGTTCCAGCAGGTGGTGCGGTTGCCCGAGCTGTCGATGACCATCGGCCAGGCCTTCACCTCGACGGTGTGCCAGCCACACCGGGTGCCCGAGGCGCTGAAGTACCAGGTGCCGGAAGCACCGGTGCGCTCCTCGCTGCTGCTCAGGACACCATTGACCCGGTACTCCAGGCGCGCGGCGTTGCCGGGGCTGGACACCGTCCAGGAGCCGCTGCCGGCCAGCTCCCCTTCATAGGAGCTGAGGCCCGTGAGGGTGAGCGAGGTGACGCTCTGGCCCGAGCACAGCGCCGACAGCCGCTCGTCCAGGGGCTCTCCGGAGGGCAGCAGGGGCTCGGCGGGGGTGCCACAGGCCATCCACAACAGTGCGCCCAGCACGCTCCCCAGGCCCGGGTGTTTCAGATGATTCAACATTGACAATGACTCACAAGCAGGAGTGAAGATTCCAGGTTATACCGGTCTCGCTTTCCTGTGAACCCTTTCTTGACTCGGAGTATGTTTTCCTCGTCGGCAATTGACCCATCATCTCACGCGCCCATCTGGAGGAGCACGGTGCCCTGCTTGTGTCCCGAGTCGACGCGGCGGTGGGCCTGGGCGCTGTCTTCCCAGGGATAGCGGCCGTCGATGACCGCGCGGATCCGTCCCGTCTCGGCGAGCTCCTTGAGAAAGCACAGGTCCTTCTTCTTCTCGCCCGGCGGCCGCAGGCCGGTCAGCGCCAGGACCGCTCTCTTGCTGCCGAAGAAGCGCGTCCAGAGCATGTCCGCGAACATCCCCAGGGTGGGAACGGTGGAGAGGTAGATGCCCCCGTCCGTCAGCGCCTCCTTGCAGCGGGAGAAGGAGCTCTTCCCCACGGCATCGAACACCACGTGATAGGCGCCCCGGCGACGGGTGAAATCCTCCCGCGTGTAGTCGATGACCTCGTCCGCTCCGAGGGCTCGCACCCTGTCGACATTTCCCGTGCTGCAGACCGCGATGACATGCGCGCCATAGTACTTGGCCAGCTGCACCGCGGCGGAGCCCACGCTTCCGGAAGCGCCGTTGATGAGGACCGTCTGCCCGCTCCGCACGCGCCCGTGGTCGCGGAGGAAGGGCAGCGCCGTCATGGCTCCGTCACACAGAGACGCGGCCTCGTCATGGCTCATGTTCGACGGCTTGTGCGCGACCGCTCCGTCCTCACGGAGGCACACGTATTCGCCATGGGCGCCGAAGGCGGTTCCCGTCGCGGCGAAGACCGCGTCGCCCGGCCTGAAGTGCGTGACACCGTTGCCCACCGCCTCGATGTCTCCGGCGAATTCGGTGCCCAGGATGCGCTTGCGCGGCTTCCCGAGACCCGCCGCCAGCCGCGTGCTGAAGCTGTCGCCCTTGCGGAACGTGCTGTCCGCCGTGGTCACCGCCGCCGCTCGGACCCGCACCAATATCTCGCCCTCCCCGGGCTCGGGCTTCACGACGTCCTGGAGCTTCAGGACCTCTGGCGGGCCGTAGTCCTCGTACACGATTGCCTTCATCCGCGTTCTCCTTGGGTCACTGTTCTGCCATGCAGGACCGCACCTGTCCTCGGCCAGAACCGCCGATGTGCTATGCGGAAGTGCATGGATTGGAGCCACGTGGAGTTCGACTGGAATCACGTCCGCGCGTTCCTCGTGACCGCCGACGAGGGGTCCTTCTCCGCCGCGGCGCGCGCGCTCGGCATCGCGCAGCCAACGGTGGGCCGCCAGGTGGCGGCGCTCGAGGCCGAGCTGGGCGTGACGCTCTTCGAGCGCGTGGGGCGCGGGTTGGCCCTCACGCCCACCGGGCTCGAGCTCATCGAGCACGTCCGCATCATGTGCGACGCGGCCTTCCGGGTCTCACGCGTGGCGGCCGGACAGACGGTGTCGCTCGATGGCCCCGTCTGCATCACCGCCAGCGAGATCATCGCGACCTACCTCCTGCCGCCGGTCATCGCGAAACTGCGCGCCCGGCATCCGGGCATCGAGGTGGAGATCGTCGCCTCGAACGCCCCCCTGGATCTCCGCCGCCGCGAGGCCGACATCGCCATCCGGAGCTTCCGCCCGACCGAGCCCGACCTGATCGCCCGGAAGATCCGCGACAACGAGGCCTACCTGTACGCGGCGCCGAAGTACCTGCGAACGCTCGGCACGAAGCTCACCCGGGACGACTTCTCGCGCGCGAGCTTCATCGGCTTCGGCCGCGCGGACACCTACCTCAAGGGCCTCGTGGCGCTCGGCCTGCCGCTGACCGAGAAGAACTTCCCCCTCCTCAGCCAGAGCCAGCACGTGCAGTGGGCGCTCGTCCGCGAAGGCGCGGGCATCGGCATCATGATCTCCGAGGTGGGCGACGCCGACCCCTCCGTCCGCCGCGTGCTGAAGGACCTTCCTCCCTTCACGTTGCCGATGTGGCTCGTCACGCATCAGGACGTGCGCACGAGCCGCCGGGTCCGGCTGGTCGCCGAGCTGCTCGCCGAGGAGCTGGGCCGGCCGGGCGCGGCCCGGGCGAAGGAGTAGGGGAGGCGAGATGCCACCGAGGGGCGCGCTCAGCGCCCTCGTCCCAGGCGGGTGGCCCTCTTCAGCCCGCTCCACCAGGCCGCTTTCGGCCTGCGCCGGTAGACGATCGCCGCCGGGACCTTCAATTCCACTTCCGTGCCGGCCTCGGTCCGGCTCCACACCTGCAGCGTGGCCCCGATCCTCGCGGCCCGTTCGTGCATCCCCGCGAGGCCCCAGTGGCCCGGACGGCCGCCCATCTCGAGAATCTCCGGGGCCACGCCCTTGCCGTCGTCCCGGATGCGCATGCGCAACGCGTCGGAGCCGTAGCGGAGCTCCGCTTCCACGGCCGTGCCCTCGGCGTGCTGGAACGCGTTGAGCAGGGCCTCGCGGCCGATCAAGAAGATCTCCCCCTGCATGGCGGCGTCCAACTCCCGTGGTTCACCTTCCACGACCAGGCGGAACGACATCGGCATGTCCTCCGCCAACTCCTCCCCGGCCTGCACGAGCGCGTCCGACAGGTCGCGGCCATCGTGGGCGGTCGAGCGCAGCTCCATCACCCGGTCTCGGCCCTCGGCCAGCACCTCGTCCGCGCGGTCCAGGGCCTTCTCCATCGCCTGCCGCGCCGGCTCGTGCTCGGGGAGCTGCTCGGCGACGGCCTGTAACCGGAGCACCAGGCCCTGCACGCTCTGCAACAGGGTGTCGTGCAGCTCCCGGGCGATGCGCTCGCGCTCCGCGTGCCGCTCCTCCAGCCGGCCCCGCATCTTCGCGGTCAGCTGGCGCAGACGCAGCAGATACAGCAGCCAGAGCAGCAGCAGTCCGGTCATCCCGCAGAGCGCGCGGAACCACCAGGTCTGGTGGAACGCGGGTGGAACGACGAGCTCGAGGCTCGCGCCGCGCTCGTTCCACACGCCGTCGTTGTTCGAGGCGATCACCTGGAAGCGGTACCGCCCCGGCGCCAGGTTGCCGTAATAGGCGGTGCGCCGCGTCCCGACGTCCTGCCAGTGCTCGTCCACGCCTTCCAACCGGTAGCGGATGCGCACGCGCTCGGGAATGGACAGGCTGAGCGCGGTGTAGTGGATCTCCAGGTTCGCGGGCTGGATCGGAAGCGTCACGTCCGAGGATGGCGCGTACCAGCGGCCATCGGCCTTCACGGAGAGGATGGACACCGGCGGAGGCAACGGATTGCGGGCGATCCGCTCGGGATCGATCCACACCACCCCGTTGCTGGTGGCGAACCACAGGCGCCCGTCGCCGCCCGCGACCGCGGTGGGCAGTGGACGCAGCAGCGTGGGCCTGGCCGGAAGCCCGTCGAGGAAGTCGAACAACTCGTAGCGCACCCGGTGGCCGGGGTCGGCCATCGCGCGTTGGATCTCCTCGGCCGGGATATGGAAGACCCCCGGCACGGCATGCACCCACAGGCTTCCATCGGGGCGCTCGATGATACCGCTCACGTTGCGGAACGACTCGTCACCGTCGGCGACGAGTGGACGAAAGCGCTCGCCGTCATGGAAGGCCAGTCCGAAATGGCCTCCAGCCCACACCTGCTGGCGGCCGGCGGCCAGGGCGGTGACCACTCCCAGATTGAGTCCATCGTCCTCGGTGAACCGCCGGACTTCGTCGCCGTCCACCCGCGTGATGATGCCCCGCTGATGCCCCAGCCATACCCGCCCGCGGCCATCGGTCATCGCGATGTGGATGCGCTCGTCGTCCGACAGTCCCAGCCACTCCTTCACCGGGTGCCAACGGCCCTCCCTCCACTGCATCGGTGGACGACCCGTCATGGACACCCAGAGCGTGCCACGACGATCGCGAGTCATGGCCTGCACATGCGTGGACGGAGCCGGCAGGGGCGTGACGTGACCCAGCCGGCCGTCCTCGAGCCGCCACAGGCCGTTGTCCGCTCCCAGCCAGAGCACGCCCTCCTCGTCACGGTAGGCGGAGCGCACCGGGGAACCGAGCTGCTCGAACGAGACCTCGCCGTCGCGCAAGCGCATCAGCGGACGGTTGGTGGTACCCGCCCAGATCTCGCCGGCATCCCCCGCGGCCAGGGCGAAATCGTGCGAACCGCGCGGGAACTCCGCCAGCACCATCGAGCTGGTGCGGAAGCGATCGAGTCCGCCGCTGGTGCCCACCCAGACATTGCCCTCGCGATCCTCGAGCACCGGCCACGCGTAATCTCCGCTCAGGCCGTCCTTCTCGGTGAACGACTCCACGGCCCCGCGCACCGCCGCCGCGTCGCCAGCGGGCAGGCGTTCGGAATGGGCGATGCGGCGGATCCCATCCCCCAGGGTGGTGAGCCACAGGCTCCCGTCGCGGGCGAACAGCAGGCCCGCCGACTCCACGTGCAGGGCCGGTGGATTCTCCGTCTGTCCATGGCCGGGCACCGGAATCGGCCGCACGTCACCGCCCGATTCCGTCATCCAGAGCCGTCCATCCGGCGCCTGCCTCAACTGGAACACCCATCCGGCGCGGACGCCCGTGGGAACGAACCTGCGCGCGCCGCGCGGCAGATACAGCAGTGTCGTCTCGGTGGCGACCCACAGCGTGCCGTCCCGGTCCACGAGCACGTACCGGCACTCCTCGGCCGGATACCCCCAGGATTCTCCGACCTGTTCCCAGCGCGCGCCGGACAGACGGTACAGTCCTTCACCCATGTCGGAGGCCCACACGGTGCCGTCCGGGTCCGTGGCGAAGGCGGAGACCGTCCGGGGTGGTGCGCCATCAGTGCTTCGGTACCGGGTCACGCGTCCCTCTTTCAGCAACGCGACGCCGCCGAGCTGGAAGCCGATCCACAGCCCCCCCCCGGGCGGGGCATACAAGGTCTGGATGGCGGAGAAGGGTTCACCCGAGGGCGGCTCGAACCGCTCGAAGCGGACACCATCGAACCGGTACAACGAAGCGGCCGCGGCGAGCCACAGATACCCGTCTTCCGTCTGGGCGATCGCGGAGATCTGCCCGGGAGCGCCTTCCTTGATGGTCCACCGGGTGTGGTGGAACTGCGTGAGGCGCCGGTCCTGACTGAACGCCAGCGCCGTCTCCGCGAAGCATGCGAGCACCGCGATGAGCCCGAGGAACAGCGCCTGATACCAGAGCCTCACCATCGGTCTTCCACCTCAGCGGGTACGAGCCGTTGCCACCGAGCACCCACGCTCAGATGTCGATGATTCCCCGCTTCATCGCGACGACCACCGCATGCGTCCTGTCCCTGGCCCCGAGCTTGGTCATGACGTTCTTCATGTGCGTCTTGACCGTCTCCTCGGAGATGCCCATCCGGGCGGCGACTTCCTTGTTGGCGTTGCCGGCGGCCACGAGGCGCAGGACGTCACATTCCCGCGCCGTCAATTCATCGTCCGTCACGTGCTCGGCCATCTCGGTGGCGATATCCGCGGCGATGCGGCGGCGTCCCGCATGCACGCTGCGGATGGTCTCCACCAACTCCTTGCGCAACATGCTCTTGAGCAGATACCCGGAGGCGCCAGCCTTGATGGCGCGCAACGCCTGCATGTCGCCCTTGTAGGTCGTCAGGACGATGATTCTCGCCGTGGGGTACTGGGCGCGGATCGCCGTGATCGCATCGATGCCATTCATCATGGGCATCTGCACGTCCATCAGCGTGATGTCTGGCTGATGGTCGCGGAAGGCTTGCAGGGCCTGCTCTCCATTCTCCGCCTCGGCGACCAGCTGCATGTCCGGTTGTCCGGCGATCAGGCTGCTGAGCCCTTCACGCAGCAGCGGATGGTCGTCGACAATCAGGATGCGAATGGGCGGGTTCGTGGAGCTCATCGCTTCCGTCCTTGATCTCGACCAGGGGAGCTTCGCTGGATATCCGGCATCGACGCCGTTGGAATCCCCCGAAATGGGGAGGAGGGAGTCCCTTATCCCAGATACGATCGCACCGCACCAGGGGGCCCGCGGGGGTGCATAGCGGCTGGTGGGTGTCCGCTCCCTCTTTCGGGTGAGCCGTTTCATGTGCTTTCGGGTGTTTTGCCTCGGGTCCTGACTCTCTACTCTGTCTGGCATCACCCCAACCCGAAGAGGAAGAATTTCATGACCCCCAAGGCCACCCCTACGCCCGGAAAGGGCCTCCTGTCGCCCACCGACCATGCGCTGATCCTGATCGATCACCAGTCGCAGATGACCTTCGCGACGCATTCGATCGACATCGCGACGCTGCGCAACAACACCGCGCTCATCTCCAAGGCCGCCGCCGGCTTCCGCGTGCCCACCCTGCTGACCACCGTCGCGGAGAAGAGCTTCTCGGGGCCGCTGTTCCCGGAGATCACCGACGCGTTTCCTGGCGCGAAGGTCTACGACCGCACCTCCATGAATGCCTGGGAAGACAAGCAGGTGATCGCCCAGATCAACGCGTTCGAGAGGGAGCGGCTGGTGTTCGCGGGCCTGTGGACCGGCGTGTGCATCGTGGGTCCCGTGCTGTCGGCGATCGACCAGGGCTTCAAGACGTTCGTCATCACCGATGCCTGCGGTGACGTGACCGACGAGGCGCACGAGCGCGCCGTGAGCCGGATGATCCAGGCCGGTGCGGCGCCGATGACCAGCCTGCAGTACCTGCTCGAGCTGCAGCGCGACTGGGCGCGGGAGGCCACGTATGGCCTGACCACCGGCATCGCCAAGATCCACGGCGGTGGCTACGGCATCGGCATCCAGTACGCCAAGCAGATGTTCAGCGCGTCCGAAGGCGGTCACTGATGGCCATGCGGCCATCGGTCTGTCCATAGGTGAAAACGATTGTCTCCGGCGCGAGCCGCCGGAATGAGAAGGATTGTACCGATGGCCGACATGATCGTCAGAAACGCCCGAATCACCACGCTGGACCCGGACAACCCATCGGCGACGGCGTTGGCCGTCGCCGGCGGCAATGTGCTGGCCGTCGGCGACGAGGCCACGGTGATGGCACATGCCACCGCCGGGACCCGGATCATCGATGCCGGGGGCCGGCGCCTCATCCCCGGCCTCAATGACAGCCACCTGCATCTGATTCGCGGTGGTCTGAACTACAACATGGAGCTGCGCTGGGACGGCGTGCGCACGCTGGCCGATGCGATGGCGATGCTCCGGGAGCAGGTGGCTCGGACACCGGCGCCGCAGTGGGTGCGGGTGGTGGGCGGCTTCAGCGAGCACCAGTTCGCCGAGAAGCGGCTGCCGACGCTCCAGGAACTCAACGAGGCCGCGCCGGAGACCCCGGTCTTCATCCTGCACCTGTATGACCGGGCCCTCATCAACCGCGCCGCGTTGCGCGCGGTCGGCTATACCAAGGACAGTCCTGATCCGCCCGGTGGGCGGCTCGAGCGGGACGCGGCCGGCAATCCCACCGGCCTGCTGCTGGCGAAGCCCAATGCGCTGATCCTGTACGCGACGTTGGCGATGGGACCGAAGCTGCCGCCGGAATTCCAGCTCAACTCCACCCGCCATTTCATGCGCGAGCTGAACCGGCTGGGCATCACCTCGGTGATCGATGCTGGCGGAGGCTTCCAGAACTACCCGGAAGACTACGAGATCATCCAGAAGCTGCATGCCGACGGCGAGCTGACGGTGCGCATCGCCTACAACCTGTTCACCCAGAAGAAGGGGGGCGAGCTCGCGGACTTCGACAGGTGGTCGCGGATGCTGAAGCCGCTCCAGGGTGACGGCATGCTGCGCCACAACGGCGCTGGCGAGATGCTGGTCTTCTCGGCGGCGGACTTCGAGGACTTCCGTGAACCGCGCCCAGAGCTGCCACAGGGCATGGAGGGCGAGCTGGAGGACGTGGTCCGCCTGCTGGCGCAACGCCGCTGGCCGTTCCGCATCCATGCCACCTACGACGAGAGCATCAGCCGCGTGCTCGATGTCTACGAGAAGGTGAACCGCGAGGTTCCCTTCGACGGACTGCACTGGTTCATCGACCACGCGGAGACCATCTCCGATCGCAACATCGAACGCGTGCGCGCCCTGCAGGGCGGTATCGCCATCCAGCATCGCATGGCGTACCAGGGCGAGTACTTCGCGGAGCGTTACGGCCGCGCGGCGGTTCGGAACACGCCGCCAGTGCGCAAGATGCTGAATGCGGGCCTGCCGGTCGGTGCCGGCACCGATGCCACCCGCGTGGCCAGCTACAACCCGTGGATGTCTTTGTACTGGATGGTCACCGGCCGCACCGTGGGCGGTCTGTCGATGTATGGCGACGACAACCTGCTGGAGCGGGAAGAAGCGTTGCGCCTGTATACGCACGGCAGCGCGTGGTTCTCCCATGAGCAGGATCGCAAGGGCCTCCTGAAGGCAGGCCTCTATGCCGATTTCGCGCTGCTGTCCTCGGATTTCCTCCACGTGCCGGAAGAGGCCATCAAGGACATCACCAGCGTGCTGACCGTGGTGGGCGGCAAGGTGGTGCACGGCAGTGATGACTTCGGCCCGCTCGCTCCCGTGTTGCCCAGGCCCATGCCGGACTGGTCGCCGGTGAACCGGTTCGGTGGCTACCAGGGCGCCACCCAGGCGCAGGCCCGCGCCATGTTCGAGCGAGCGCATGCGCACGCACACGGAACGTCGTGTGCCGTGCATGGTCACGGGAAGGATCATGCCGCGCACCACCCCGCGCCGGTCAGCGGTCCGCGCGACTTCTGGGGTGCCTTGGGCTGCTTGTGCCATGCCTTCTGATGCTCAGGTGACGGGCGCATGGGCTCCGCTGCGCCATCCCAGCTTCCGAGCGCTCTGGCTGGCGGTCCTGACCAGCAACATCGGAACCTGGGTGCAGGATGTCGCCGCCTCCTGGTTCATGTCGGAGCGGACGGGCTCACCGCTCATGGTCGCGGCGGTGCAGTCCGCGACGACGCTCCCAGTTGTGGCGTTCGCGCTCGTGGCCGGCACGCTGGCGGACATCGTTGACCGCCGGCGGTACCTGCTCTGGGTACAGCTGTGGATGCTCTTCGTGGCCACGGCGGTCGCCGTGCAGGCTCATGCTGGCCGGCTCGATGCCTGGTCACTGCTGTGTCTGACATTCGCGCTCGGTACGGGCGCGGCGATGGGGATGCCCGCACAGGCCGCGACCACCGCCGACCTGGTTCCGCGCCCGATGCTGGCACCGGCGGTGGCCTTGAGCTCCATCGGTGTGAATATCGCGCGCTCCATCGGCCCCGCCCTGGGCGGACTGGTCGTGGCGCGATTCGGTGCATCCTGGGCGTTCTCCCTGAATGCGCTGTCGTTCCTGGGCCTGGTGTTCGTCCTGTGGCGATGGAAGCGGGCGAAGTCCGCCTCGGCCCTGCCCGCCGAGTCTTTCGGCGGCGCTCTGCGCGCGGGGCTGCGCTACGCGGTGCAAGCCGGCGAGTTCCGGTCGGTGTTGGTCAAATCGGCCTGCTTCTTCGTGTTCGCCAGTGCCCTTCCCGCGCTGATGGCGATCGTGGTCCGGCAGGAGCTCTCCGCCGGTGCGGGCACCTATGGACTGTTGCTGGGGTTCATCGGGGCGGGTGCCATCGGTGGTGCCATCGTCCTGCCGAAGCTCCGCGAACGGTTCGATGCCGACACGCTGGTGCCGGCCGCGACCCTGCTCTACGCGCTCACCATGCTGGTCCTGGCGAACCTCCGTGACCCGCGGTTCCTCTGCGTGGCGATGCTGGCCAACGGCCTGTCGTGGATCACCGTGCTGTCATCGCTGCAGACCGCCGCGCATGTCTCGGTGCCCGCCTGGGTCCGCGCCCGGGCGCTGTCGCTCTACATCGTGGTCTTCTCCGCGGGCATGGCGGGGGGCAGCCTGATCTGGGGGTCGCTCGCGCAGCAGGCGGGTACCCGCATTTCGCTGACCGTGGCGGCGGTAGCGGCGGTGCTCGCGGGGATCTTCTCGCTGCGTTTCCGTCTGAGCGTGGCCATGGGGCGGGATACCACCCCGTCCTCGCACTGGCCGCAACCGGCCGTGGCCGAGGAGGTCGCCCATGCCCGGGGTCCGGTGCTCGTGACGGTGGAATACCTCATCGCGCAGGCGGATCGTGACGAGTTCCTGCACCACCTCCACCTGCTCGGAGGCACCCGCCGGCGCGACGGTGCGGTGCAGTGGGGGGTGATGGAGGACGCGGCGCAGCCAGGCCGCTTCCTCGAATATTTCATCGTCGATTCCTGGTTGGAGCACCTCCGCCAGCATGAGCGTGTCACCCATGAGGAGCAGCGCTTGCAGGAGAAGATTCGCGCCCTGCATCGCGACGCGCAGCCTCCCACCGTGCGCCACTTCATGGGTGCCACGCCCTCGAGCCCTCACGTCGTCGCGTTGGAGAACGTCCCTTGAGCTGGAAATTCTGTGTTGGCCTGCTGCTCGGTCTCGCCATCGGCCTGGGTTGCCGTTGGCTGGGCATTCCGGTACCCGCGCCGCCCATGCTGGTGGGCGCTTCACTCGTGGTCGCCATGACGAGCGGCTACCTGCTGGCCGATCATTTCATCGCGACGCACCCCGCGCATCATCGCCACGACTGTGGCGGGCCCAGCGGTGAGACGAAGGAGACGCGCACATGATGGAGCTCATGATCGGTCCCGTCCTGGCGCTGGCCATCGGAGCCGGCTGCCGCCTGCTCGACATCCCCTTGCCCGCACCGCCGAAACTGCAAGGCGCGCTGCTGGTACTGGCGATGACCGTCGGCTATCTGCTCGGCGAGCGTCTCCTGGGCTGAGCTGGCGGCGTGCCCGGGCAGGCGCCGTCTCCTGATGTGTTGCCAGGAACGCATGGTGGGGGCCCCCCTCATCCCCGCTGGCCGGAATGTTAGCATTGCATTTCAATGACGGCTGACCCCTCCGAGTTGCAGGCCCTGCGCCGGGTGAAGAGGAAGAACCTGTTCGTCTGCGCGGCCCTGCTCCTCGGGGGCTGCGCCGCCCATGTCATGGCGTCGGGCGACTTCAGCCTGGAGCTCGTGCTGGCGTATCTGGGGTGGAGCGCGAGCTTCGGGGTGATTGGGGTGGCGGTGGGGCTGGGGTGGGTTCCCGTGAAGTCGACGGGGATGTGGACCGGGACGGCCACGCTCCTGGCGGTGACGGCGCTCATCCACCACACCGGTGGGCCCGGCAGCCCCTGCTTTCCGATGCTCGGCTCCCTGCCCTTTGCCCTCGCCATCTTCAGCCCGGACTCGCGCCTGCCCACGGTGGTGGCCTCCGTGGGGGTGCTGGCCAGCACCGGGGTGCTGGACATGATGGCCGGCCTGCCGTCGCGGGAGATGTTGCTGCATGTGTCGAGCTTCGGCCTGCTGGGCGCGGCGGCCATCGTCGGAGGGCAGACGTACCGGCGCATGCGTGACGCGGAGAAGGTGGCGCAGCAGGAGCGGCTGGCGGTGCTGGAGCAGCTCGCCGAGAGCGAGCGCCGCCGGGTGCACGCCGAGCGCGAGCGCGCGGAGGTGGAGCGGCTGGTGCTGGTGGGGCAGCTGGCCGCCGGGGTGGCGCACGAGGTGAACAACCCGCTGGCCTTCGTGAAGTCCAACCTCGGCTTCCTGGAGCGCGAGCTGCGCAACGAGGGCGGGCCGGGGGACCTGGCGGAGCTGCGGGACGTGCTCACCGAGACACAGCAGGGCGTGCTGCGCATCCAGCAGATCGTCATGGACCTGCGGCGCTTCTCGCGAGAGGGCGGCGAGGGGGACGAGGGGCTGGCGGAGGACGCCATGGACGAGGCGAAGCGGCTGGCCATGGTACGGCTGCGCGGACTGGGGGCGGTGTCGCTGGACGTGGGCCCGGGGTTGCCGCCGGTACGGCTGGGGCAGCGGCAACTGGTGCAGGTGCTGTTGAACCTGTTGCTGAACGCGGCGGACGCGGTGGAGGACGCGGTGCCCGCGCGCCGGGCGGCCATCGTGGTGAGGGCCCGGCCGGTGGCGGGCGAGGTGTGGTTGGAGGTGGAGGACAACGGCCCGGGGATTCCCCAGGAGGTGCTGGCGCGGCTCTTCGAGCCCTTCTTCACCACCAAGCCGCCGGGGAAGGGGACCGGGCTGGGGCTGGCCCTGTGCCGCGAGTACGTCTCGAGGGCCGGAGGCTCGCTCCATGCCGAGAACCGCCCCCAGGGGGGCGCCCGCTTCGTCCTGCGGGTCCCGGTGGCGCGGGAGCCCGCCTCCCCGGCGGTCAGGCAGGCGTGAACGGGCAGCGGGCCCGCTCCATGTGGCCGCCTCGCGGGGGAGGGAGCACGCTCCTGGCGTGCATTCCCGCGTTGCGGATCCCCCCCGGGTCTGGTCCCATCCGCGCCCCACCCATGGTGGTCTGGCCGCTGTGCGGGCGGCTCCCAGCCCAGGACGCCCGAGATGCTGAACATCCCAGGTTACACGCCACGAGGCGTCGTCAAGTCGACTGGCATGAACCTGCTGCTCCACGCCGTGCGCGACGCGGACGGGCTCCCGCTCATCCTCAAGACGCCGGTGGCCTCCTCCCCGGGCTCCCGCGAGCGCGAGCGCTACCAGCGTGAGTTCGGCATCCTCCAGCGGCTCCGGGACGTGCGCGGCATCTCCCGGGCCCTCGCCTGCGAGCAGTTCCAGGAGCGCCCGGTGCTGCTGCTGGAGGAGATCGAGGGCATTCCCCTGTCCGAGCTCACCGGCCAGCCCTTCAACGTGCTCCGCGTCCTGGAGATGGCCATCTCCCTGGCCTCGACCCTCGCGGGGCTCCACCGCCGGGGCATCATCCACAAGGACATCAAGCCCTCCAACATCATCCTCACCCCCTCGGGCGACACCCACCTCATCGACTTCGGCATCGCCAGCCTCCAGCTCGTCGAGCACGTGGACGCGCTGCAGGCGTCCTTCATCGAGGGGACGCTGGCGTACATGTCCCCGGAGCAGACCGGGCGCATGAACCGCTCGGTGGACTACCGCACCGACTTCTACTCCCTGGGCATCACGCTCTATGAGCTGCTGACGGGCAGCCGCCCCTTCCAGGGACGCGACCCGCTCGAGTGGTTCCATGCCCACATGGCGCTCGCGCCGCAGCCCCCGCTCGAGCGGGTGAAGGAGCTGCCGCCCGTCCTGTCCGCCATCGTCCTGAAGCTGCTGGCCAAGGTGGCCGAGGAGCGCTACCAGAGCGCCGAGGGGCTGAGGGCCGATCTGGAGCGCTGCCGCGACGGCCTGCTCCGCAACGAGCCGGAGGACTTCCCGCTCGGCGTCCACGACGTGCCCACCCGCTTCCAGCTCCCGCAGCGGCTCTACGGGCGCGACACGCAGGCCGCCGCCCTGCTCCAGAGCTTCGAGCGCGTGGCCCGGTATGGCCGGCCGGAGCTCGTCCTGGTGCACGGCTACTCCGGCATCGGCAAGTCCTCGGTGGTGCACGAGCTGCACAAGCCGGTGGTGCGCCAGCGCGGCTTCTTCCTCAGCGGCAAGTTCGATCAGTTCCAGCAGGACATTCCCTATTCCACCCTGTCCCAGGCCCTCCGCGCGCTGACGCAGCAACTGCTCTCGGGGACGGACGAGGAGCTGACGTGCTGGCGCGAGCAGTTGCACCAGACCCTGGAGGGCCATGGCCAGGTGCTCGTGGACGTGGTGCCCCAGTGGGAGCTCATCCTCGGCAAGCAGCCGCCCGTCCCGGAGCTGCCGCCCGTCGAGGCGCAGCACCGCTTCAACCGCGTGTTCCGCAGGCTCCTGGGCGTGTTCGCCACGCCCGAGCATCCGCTCGTCCTCTTCCTGGATGACCTCCAGTGGGCCGACCTCGCCAGCCTCCAGCTGCTCCAACACCTGCTCACCCACCCGGATGCACCGCCCGTGCTGCTGCTCGGGGCCTACCGGGACAACGAGGTGGGCCCCACCCATCCGCTCGCGCTGACGCTGGAGGTGGTGCGCAAGGCCAACGCCTGGGTGACGGACCTCCCGCTCGAGCCGCTCGCGCTGGAGGACGTCCAGCGACTGGTGGCGGACACGCTCCCCGGCGCGGGGGCGGACCTCATCGAACCGCTCGCGGCCCTGGCCCGGGAGAAGACCGGCGGCAACCCCTTCTTCCTGCTGCAGTTCCTGCTCACGCTCAACCAGGACGGCCTGTTGGCGCGCACCTCCGAGGGCTCCTGGCGGTGGGACGCCGAGGGGGTCCGGGCCCGGGGCTACTCCGACAACGTCGTGGACTTCATGGTGGGCAAGCTGCGCCAGCTCCCCCATGGCACCCAGCACCTGCTGCGGCTCGCCGCCTGCGTGGGCAACACCTTCTCCCCGCGCATCCTGCTCGTCATCTCCCACATGGCGGAGACGGCCGAAGTGGAGAAGGGGCTGGAGCCCGCGCTCCAGGAGGGCCTGCTGATGAGCGCCGGCCCCGGGCAGTACCGCTTCCTGCATGACCGCATCCAGCAGGCGGCCCATGCCCTCATCCCCGAGGCCCAGCGCAAGGCCGTCCACCTGCACATCGGCCGCCTGCTGCTGGCGAGCCTGTCGCCCGAGGAGGTGCACGAGAAGCTCTTCGACGTGGTGGGCCAGCTCAACGCCGGCGCGGAGCTGCTCTCCGAGCCCGAGGAGCGCCACCGCGTGGCCCGCCTCAACGCCGAGGCCGGTGGGAGGGCCAAGGCCTCGACCGCCTTCCGCTCGGCCGTCGTCTATCTGTCCACGGCCTTCCACCTGCTCCCCGGAGACCCCTGGGAGACCGCCCCCGCGCTGGCCTTCAAGCTCCGGCGCGACCAGGCGAGCTGCGAGCTCATGAGCGGCAACGCCGCCGAGGCCCGCCGCCTGCTGGAGGAGCTCCTGCCCCGGGCGCGCACCCGCGCGGACATGGCGGCCGTCTACCGCTTGAAGAGCGGCATCCACCTCGCCGCCGGCGAAATCCACGCCGCCACCACCTGCCTCGTGGAGTGTCTGGCCCGGATGGGCCTGCCCATCTCTCCGCACCCCACCTGGGAGGAGGTGGCCGCCGCCAACGACGAGGTCCAGGCCCTGCTGGGCGAGCGCCCCATCTCCAGCCTCATCGACCTGCCCCGGATGACGGACCCGGACCTGGAGGTGGTGATCAGCGTGCTCTCCACGCTCTCCGCGCCCGCGTCCTTCTTCGACCGCAACCTGTTCATCCTCCACCTGTGCCGGATGGTCTCCCTCGTCCTGCGCCACGGGATGACCGAGGCGGCCGCCTATGGGTTTGGCTGGTACGGCGCGGTGCTGGGCTCCGCCTTCGGGCGCTACCCGGAGGGAGATGCCTTCGGCCAGCTGGCCTGCGCGCTCGTCGAGCGCTACGACCTGACCGCCTTCCGCAGCCGGATCATCTACCTCATGGCGATGATCACCTACTGGACCCGGCCCCTGTCCGGGACGCTGGAGCCGCTGCGCAGGGGCTTCCAGCTCGCGCTGCAGGGCAGTGAGTTCCAGACGGCCTGCTATTGCTGCATCAACATCCTCACGGACCGCTTCGCCGTGGGGCACCCGCTGGACGAGGTGTACCAGGAGTCCGTCGCGCGGCTCGCCTTCGTCCGCAAGGCGGGCTTCCAGGACGTGCAACACATCCTCCACCACATCCAGCGGCACGTGCAGGACCTGCGCGGTGTCTCGCGCGCGTTCGGCTCGCTGAGCGGGGAGGACTTCGACGAGGAGTCCTTCGAGGCCGGGCTGTCACCCCAGCGCATGAGCACCATGCGGTGCTTCTATTGGATCCTCAAGATGCGCTCGCGCTACCTGAGCGGGGCCTACGCGGAGGCGCGCGAGGCGGGGGCGCGGGCGGCCGAGCTGTCCTGGGCCATGCTCGTTCAACTCCAGGCCCTGGACTTCCACCTCTACCGCGCCCTGACGCTGGCGGCCAGCTTCGGCGAGTTGAGCCCGGAGGAGCAGCGGCAGGCGCTGGAGACGCTGCGGGAGACGCAGCACCGGCTGGCCGGGTGGGCCCGCAACGTCCCCTCGACCTTCCGCGCGCCCGAGCGCATGGTCTTCGCGGAGCTCGCCCGCCTCACGGGCCGCGAGAAGGAAGCCCTGCACGCCTACGAGGAGGCCGTCCAGTCCGCTCGCGAGCATGGCTTCCTCCAGAACGCCGCCCTGGCCAACGAGCTCGCGGCCCGTTACTGGCGCGAGCGGCAGGTGCCCACCATCGCCGAGGCCTACGCGTCCAAGGCCCGCGAGGCGTACCTGCGCTGGGGCGCCCACGGCAAGGTGCGGCACCTGGACGCCGAATGGCCGTCCCTGGCCACCACCGCGTCCGCCTCCGATGCGACCTTCTCGGACACGAGCTCGACGCAGCTCCTCGACGCGCTCACGGTGGTGAAGGCCCAGCAGGCCATCTCCGGGGAGATCGTCCTCGAGCGGCTGGCGGCCACGCTGCTGCGGGTGGCCATCGAGAACGCGGGCGCCCAGCGCGGCGCCCTGTTGCTGCCCCACGGCAACACGCTCTCGGTGGTGGCCCACTCGGGCGCGGTGCCCGAGGGCTCCCCGGACGAGACGCCCCTGCCGTGGACCGTCCTCTCCTACGTCAAGCGCACGCGCGAGCACGTGCTCATCGGCGATGCCTCCCAGCCCCACTCCTTCTCGTCGGATGCCTGGCTCGAGCGCGGGAAGGCCCGCTCCCTGCTGTGCCTGCCCCTGCTGCGCCAGGAGGAGTTCCGCGGGATGCTCTACCTGGAGAACAGCCTCACCACCAACGCCTTCACGCCCGCGCGCCTCTCGCTGTTGGGACAGCTCGCCTCGCAGGCCGCCATCTCCATCGAGAACGCGCGGCTGTACGCCGACGTGCAGCGCGCCGAGAGCGCCCTGCGCCGCGCCAACGACGAGCTGGAGCGGCGGGTGGACGAGCGGACGCGGGAGCTGCGGCAGGCCCAGGCCCAGCTGGTGGAGACGGCGCGCGCGGCGGGCATGGCCGAGGTGGCCAACAACGTGCTCCACAACGTGGGCAACGTGCTGACCAGCGCCATCGTCAACGTGCAGATGATGAACCAGACGGTGGCCACCTCGCGCCTGGGGCGGTTGAAGCAGGTGGCCAGCATGCTCGCGGACCACCGGCGGGCGCTGGCGGACTTCCTCGCCCGGGATCCGCGCGGCTCCCTGCTGCCGGAATACCTCTCCGAGCTCTCCGATGAGCTGCTCCACGAGCAGACGGTGTTGAAGGAGGGCCTGGAGGCGACGACCCAGCACGTCGAGCACATCCGCGCCATCGTCAAGGTGCAGCAGAGCTATGCCGGGGACACGCTCGTCACCGAGGAGTGCGATCTGCCCCTGGTCGTCGAGGAAGCACTGAGCATCCAGATGCCCACGCTCAAGAGCCATGGCATCAACGTGGTCCGGGAGCTCTCCACGCTGTCCCGGACGCGGTTGGACAAGCACAAGGTGCTGCAGATCCTCATCAACCTCATCACCAACGCCAAGAACGCCATGGCCGCGCTCCCCCCGGGCCAGCGCCACCTGTACGTGCGGCTCGACGCGCGCGAGGACGTGGCGCGCATCCAGGTGGTGGACAACGGCATCGGCATCGCGCCCGAGGTGCGCGACCGGCTCTTCCGCCAGGGCTTCACCACGCGCGAGGACGGGCATGGCCTGGGGCTGCACTCCAGCGCGCTGGCCGCCCGGAAGCTGGGCGGGCGCCTCACGCTGGAGAGCGAGGGGCCGGGCAAGGGCGCCACGGCCACGCTGGAGCTGCCGCTGGTGTAGCGGGCCCCCGGCTCAGCCGAGCACGAGCGGCAGCGACTTGTAGCCGAGGCTCACCGGGGCGAACCCCTGCCGCACCGCGGCGCCCGCTCCCCGGCCGAGCGCCGGGAACCGGTCCAGGAACGCGTTGAGCGTGACGCGCGCCTCGAGCCGGGCCAGCGGCGCACCCAGGCAGAAGTGCGTCCCCAGCCCGAAGCCCAGGTGCTGCGCGTTCGTCGGGCGCTCGGGCCGGAAGGAGTCCGGATCCTCGAAGACGGAGGGATCCCGGTTGGCCGCCCCGTAGACCATGTCGACGATCTCCCCCGCGGCGATCTCCACGTCGCCGATCTTCACCGGCCGCGTCGTCACCCGGGGGAAGCGCTGCACCGGGCTCTCGTAGCGCAGCACCTCCTCGATGATGGGCTCCACGAGCGAGCGATCCTCGCGGGCCCGGCGCCAGAGCTCCGGACGATCCGCGAGCAGGGCCAGCATGTTGCCGATCAGGTTGGTGGTCGTCTCGTTGCCCGCGACGAGCAACACGGCGGCGAAGCTGCGGATCTCCAGGTCGGTGAGGGCCTCGCCCTCGACCCGGGCCTCCACGAGCGCGGAGAGCAGATCCTCGGCGGGCTGGGCGCGGCGCGCGGCGATGGCCCGGTCCAGGTACTCCGCCATCTCCTGCATCTTGCGCATGCGCTCCTCCTTGGACAGGCCGACGTAGGCGACCACGGCCTCGGACCAGAGCTTGAAGGACGGATAGTCCTGGTCGGGCACGCCCAGCATCGCGGCGATGACCCGCATGGGCAGGGGGACGGCGTACGCGGACATGAGCTCCACGGGGCCTTTGCCCGTGGTGTCGAGCAGCTCGTGGGCGAGGCGGCCAATCCACTCCGACAGCGAGGCGATGCGCTGCGGGCTGAACGCCTTGCTCACGAGCCGCCGCATCCGGGTGTGGTAGGGCGGGTCATCGTGCAGGAGCGCGAAGCGGGGCATCGTCTTGAACACCGGCGGCGTCTGCGAGGAGAACGTGGCGGGGTCGCGGATGGCGGCGAGGACATCGGCGTGACGGAGCAGCGCCCAGGCGTAGAGCGGCTCGGTCCGGCCCGTGAGCGGCCCCGCGGGGAGCCTCAGGTAGCGCACCGGGTTGGGGCCCTGGAAGGCCCGGTAGGCGGGGTAGGGGTTGGAGATTCCCTCGGGGGTATTGAGCACGTCGGGCGAGAGCGGAGCGGACATGCGGAGCATCTGACCGCAGGGGGCTCCTGGGCGGCAATAGCCGGGTGGCCCGGGCGGGGACCCGCCCGGTGAAGCCGCCTGTCCCTGGAGGGGGCAGCGGTCGCCAGGCGGTGGACGGGACAGCCGCTCAGAGGGCGCCACCTGAGCGTTGGACGGGTTGTGTCCGTGCATCGAAACAGGCGCCAGGTGTGCCCTCGAACGCGGTGATGAACCGCTGGCGCATATCGAGATCCGAGGCGAAGACGGTCATCCAGATGGACCAGAACCCGAGCGCGGTTGCCTGCCTGACGATGAGCCTTCTCGTGATCTCACTGTCGTTCTTGGAGAGATCCTCTCGGGCTTCTTCTGCTCTACCCCATGCATCGAGGCGCTGCTTCCAACGTCGATCACTGGCCGCTGGATCATGGGTCGGGGTCTTGTGGAGCCCCGTCAGGTGGATCGTCCGTTCCGCGACCTCTTTTTGCGCGGCCGTCAGGTGGGGCGCTGGACCCACGAGTCCATCCTCGGAGTACGCAAAGGCACGCGCGGTGTTGTCACTGTCAGGCCAGAAGTAGTCCCCCAGCTTCAGATCCTCGTCGCCCTTGGTGCTGTTGCAGTTCACGCATGCCAGGAGGAAGTTGTTCCAGTCCAACCTGAGCGCTGGATGGTGGATCTTCGGGAGGATGTGCTCCACCGCGAGGCTCGCGTTGATCTTCCGCTCGCAGAACGAGCAGTAATCGCCGATGCGCTTGATGAGCTCACCTCGCGCCATGGCATATTCCGAAAACGGGCGCGGGGTGCCGTCGGGATCCAGGGGCCAGGGTCCCCGTTCCACGGGCCTCATTCATCGTCCCCCGGGAGATTCGCCGCGCGCCGCTTCATCTCGAGGAACGCGTGATAGGCGACGTCGTCGCTGAAAGGTGCCGAGAGCTCATCCAACCGCTGTTTGAGCTCGGCGAGCCTGGGGCCCTTGGCGCCCTTGGCCTCCTCGAGCGCTTCGTAATAGGCGCGGGCCGCGTCCATCATCTGCTGGTGCCTGAAGCTGCGCTGGGGAACCTCGACCCCCATGACCGCCTCGGCGATGTCCTCGATGCTCCGGCTCGGCAACGACTCCCGGTTCCGGTCATCCAGGTTGATGAGCTCATGGGCTCGTAAGGATTGGATGATGAAGGGAGAGTGCGTCGTGGCCACGAACTGGATGGAGGGGAAGACGTTCCTGAGATCATCCACGATCTCTCGCTGCCAGAGCGGATGCAGGTGCAGGTCGAGCTCGTCAATCAAGACGATGCCAGGTGTTTTCAGGGCGGCTTCCTCGCGCAGGTGGGGATTGAGGGTGGCGGCTCTGTAGGCGATGTCCCCCACCATGGCGAGGATGTTCCGAACACCATCACTCAGCATCTCGAAGGGAAGCTGGGTGTGCGGGTTGCGAGCCACCAGACTTCCGAGGCGGAAGTCATAGAGCACGGTGTCCCAGCCGCGCAGACAGCGGACGATCGAGCGCCTGACGGATTCGAGTGTTTCGAGCGCCCCCCGCTGCAGTTGGATGAGCTCCATGGTCTTGAACCAGGAGACGAACGCTTTGTGATTCGACGTTGGATCGAGGCACCCACGGTATCCCCGGAGCCTGGAGCCGGGTTTCAACACTCGAGCGCCATCCGAGGAGCTCGAACGCCGCTCGCGCCTTTGCAGCCATAGGCGTCCCGTGCCGTAGTAGGAGAGAAGCGGGAGGGTGATGGGCTGTCCTGCCTTGACCTGCTCACCCCATTCTCCGGCGAGCTGGGCCAGATTGCTGGAGCCACCATGCGTGGTGTGTTTCTTGGGCCCTTCGAGGGTGCGTGTCCATTCGATACGGTCGTCGTCGACAATCCCCTCGCACGTGACCTTCACCGGGTAGAGCCGCTCCAGCGTGGGGACTTCACCCAGGCCATGGGTCACACGGCGCACGTCGTCTCCGTGGATGCCTGGGGGCGACGCGCCATCGAGCCCGAGGAAGAGCGCGCCCGCGCCGATCGCGAGTGCATCCAGGACAGCCGTTTTTCCGGCGCCGTTATCGCCGATGAGGACGTTGAAGGAGGGTGCGAGATCGAAAGTACGAGACTCGAAGCTGCGAAAATTCTTGAGTGTGAGGCGCTCGATCCTCATCCGTACTCCTGCTCCGCATGGATACCCGGTTGGCCTGTGGCACCGCGGGGAGACCACGAGCGTACGTCAAAGCCCAGGACACTAGGTCCGCCGCCCCGGCTGTCCAGTTTGTTTCTCCAATGTTTCCGACACCTTGGGAGGTGTCGTGTCGTGGGGGGGATGCGTCAGACCCGGATGGGAAGAAAGCGGCTCCCATGACCCATCCCGCCCCGGCTCCCATTCGCGTCGGAACCATCCTGCGAGAGACCTACGAGCTCATCTCGGAGCTCGGGAAGGGAGGCATGGGCTCGGTCTTCCTGGCCCAGCACCTCGGGTCCGCCAGTACTGGGCGCCCCATGGCCTCAGCCTCTGAGGTGGCCCGAGCACATGTGCGCGCGGTCGGCGCACTCAGGGGGTCCCTCGGGTCTCGGGCGCGCCCAGCCCTCTCGTCTCGGGTGAGAGCTCGATCCGGAAGATGTGCCAGCGGCGTTGCTCTTCCGTCGAACCGGGGACGTCGTTGATGCGCCGGAGCGTGACGGTTCCCGATTGGTGGAGCTCGTTCCCGGCCTTGAACCGCCCGTAGATGACCACCGGGACCTGGACATAGACCGAGCCCGCAGCGCCCTCGGGCCGGCCAGGCGCGCCGACCTGGGCGTGGTAGCTGGCGTAGCGGTCGAAGTCGGCGGCGAACCCGGCTTCCGTGCGTTGGCTGGCCTTTCCGTCATCCGACCAGAGCCGCCAGGCGTCGCCGTACTTCCCGGCCTCGAGCAGCGCGAAATAGGTCTGCACCACATCGCCCGCGGCCTGTGGGCTCTTCGGTCCCGTGGGTGCTTCCGACAGTGGGGTGCGATCGTCCGGCAGTCCGCCGGGCGCCCCGGGAGGTGGCGGCGAGACGGGGGCGTCGACGGAGACCCGGCACACCACGCCCGGATCGCTGGCGAGCTCTTCACCGGGCTTCAGCTGGCTCAGGGTGGCGTGGGTGCCCCGGGTCCACCACTGCAGGCCCGGGCCCGTGTAGCGCGCACCGCTCGCGGCTCGCGCGGCCTTCAGTGGATGGGTCCGGCCGTTGCGCTCCACCACCGCGGTGCCGGCGCCCGGGTAGTCCGCCCGGAGCGTCTCGCCATTCTCGCAGACGTAGGTCCAGATGCCGGGCCCGGGGTTCACGGGCGCCGCCGCGGCAGGCGCTGGCGACGATGGAACGGTCTGGGACTCCGGTGCGTGCTGACAGCCCGCGAGCATCAACACCAGCGCGGCCGGGGCGATCCTGTTCGAGGTGCTTCGGGTTGGCATTCTGCTGGTCACGATTCACCTCCACGCTTCATGTCTGTCATCAACGACTCGGCGATGGCCCGCGACCGTTGCTACCACGGGCACTCCGTCAGTGGCACTGATACAGCTTGTTGATCTTCTTGACGTCCAGAGCCGTCAGGCCTGCCTTGCGAGGGGGCGCCATGAGCTGCACGCCTGCTTGTCTGGGCACGAGGGTGGGAGTGGGGGGCTCATTGACAGAACGGTAGGTGCCTTCCACATGCATGATGGATGCATGGTCATAGGGAAGGTCTTGCGTCGTGCACTGCTGGCACACGTTGAAGTCGCGCGAGTAGTCGGGGTGGACGTTCCGGAGATTGATTTTGACATACGGGTCGCGATCGGGCCGTTGGCGCTCATCGTAGAAGCCCAGGGCGTGCATGAGCTCGTGCATGGCGATGCCGGTGTTCCCACAGGCGAGCCCGAGGCTGAACTCCGGCGTGTCGGTGGGCGCGCATCCGGCCGGGGAATCCGGCCACCAGCACCACGGTCCGCAGGGCCTGGAAGCTCCCCGGCCGGCGCGGGAGAGCGTCATGCGAAAAATCAGGCCGTGACGTTTCGGATGGAGCTGGCGAGGCGCTCGGGTGCAATCGATGAGCATGAAAGCCTCGCCAGGATGGGATTTCATGTGTACACGAAGCGTCCGCTGCCTTTCACCCGTTGTCCGTCTGATTGGATGAACCATGACCTCGCGTAGAGGATTCGATGTTCAGAGCCGTGCACTGATCGCGGCCGCATTCCTGGCCCTCTGGCCCGCGGTGGGCTCCGCGGCGACCCGCCTGCTGATCACCTCCGTGTATCCGGAGCCCTCCACGGGACGGCTCCATGTGTATGGCGAGGGTTTCGGGGCGACGGCCCCTTCCGCCGTCTTCGCGGGGCTGCCCGTCTCGGTGGTGTTCTCTTCGGAGACGACGCTGACCCTCGCCATTCCGTTTGGACTGCTCAACATCCCGGGGACCTATCTCGTCAGCGTCTCGCGTGGGTCCCTGCCGGAGGAGAACTCCGCGCTGGGTGTGACGGTCGGTCAGCAAGGCCCCAAGGGAGATACCGGTCCAGCCGGGCCCATGGGGCCCGCGGGGCCCGCGGGGCCCGCGGGGCCCAAGGGAGACAAGGGAGACAAGGGCGACACCGGTCCGATGGGCCCGGCCGGAGGCGGCGCGAATTGCGCCTCGCAGTCCTCGACCGGGTGGAGCCATGAAGGTGCTGTCTTCGGCCCCACGGAGCCCACGGGGGGAACCGTGACCGTTCCGGCCCTGGTCGCGAATGAGGTCTTCGTCGAGCGCTACTACGTTACCCGGGGTGGCACCGCCAAGTTTCTCATCCAGTGCCGCAACGGCGTCTCGTACGTCCTGGACGTGTTCGAGTACCGGAACTATTGACGCGGTAACGGGTCTCCGCCGAGGTCCGTTCCCGCTGCACGGGGGGAGGGCCTCATGTCGTCACGCGGAGTCGTCATCATCGGCGGGGGGATGGGCGGGCTGAGTGCCGCCATCGCCCTGCGTCAGGCCGGTCTCGAGGTCGCGGTGTACGAGCGGGCCGAGGCGTACCGGCCCGTGGGCGCCGGGCTGTCACTCTGGTCCAACGCGATGCGGGCCTTCGATGCCCTGGGGCTGGCCGGGAAGGTGGCCGGCGTGGGGGCCTCGTGGCGTGAGACGGTGATGCACCGCTGCGATGGCCAGGTGCTCTCCCGCCTGGCCGTGGAGGAGCTGTGCCGGGAGGTGGGCCAGCCCACGGTGGGGTTGCTCCGCGCGGAGCTCCAGCAGGTGCTGCTGCGGGAGCTCGGGCCGGACGGGGTGCACCTGGGCGCCGCCTGTACGGGCTTCCACGTCGAGGGCGAAGAGGTCCACGTCACCTTCGCCGATGGCCGGCGGGTGACGGGCTCTTGCCTCATCGGCGCGGACGGGCTGCACTCGGTGGTCCGCCAGCGGTTGTTCCCGGAGGTGCGGCCGAAGTACAGCGGCCGGACCTCCTGGCGCGGGGTGGTGGACGTCGCCTCCGAGGTGATTCCCGAAGGGAGCCAGTTCGAGATCTACGGTCCGGGGGCCCGCTTCGGCATCTGTCACCTCGGCCGGAGTCCGGAGGGCACGTGGCGGATGTACTGGTTCCTGCTGGCGCCCGCGCCCGAGGGCGGACAGGACGCGCCGGGAGGCCACCAGGAGGCGGTGCTCGGCCACGTCCGGGGCTGGATGGAGCCCGTCGAGCCGCTGGTCCGTGCCACGGCGGAGTCCCACATCCTTCGCACGGACATCCACTACCTGGAGCCGCTGCCGCGCTGGGGCGAGGGCCCGGTCACGCTGCTGGGTGACTCGGCGCACGCGATGGTGACCGACATGGGCCAGGGGGCCTGCCAGGCCATCGAGGACGCCGTGGTGCTGGCGAAGCTGCTGCGCCAGGACTCCGACCGCGTCCGCGCGCTGCGCGCCTACGAGGCGAGACGCCGGCCTCGCACCGCGCACATCGCCGCGCTGAGCCTGCGCTCGGGATCCATCCGCTACCTGCGCAACCCGGTGGCGCGGTGGGGGAGGGACCTGCTGATGCGGGCCCTGCCTCCCTCCGTGGCGCTCCAGCAGCTTCGTCTCGCGGTGGGCTTCGACTTCCTGGCGTAGTCCCTCCGCTCTTCGCGTGGGCTATTTCGACTGCTCGGCGAGGTACTCGTCCACCTGCGTCTCCAGCTCGCGGGCCGCGGAGGGGGAGACCCGCGAGAGGATCTGCCATTCCAGCTCCAGGTCCCGGACGATCTCCGGACGGACATAGGACATGGGGTCACCGTCGTACGTCATCTGATAGCCCGTCTTCGCATCCGTCTGGGTGGAGCCGGGGTGGGGCGCGGTCCGCCCGATGGTGGTGTAGCTGGCGCGGAACGCGTTCACCACGACGCGGCCGTCCGCGAGCTCCTTGAGCACGACCCAGCAGCAACAGCCCGACCAGCATCCCCCCGGACAGCCAACGCGCGCGGTGCATCCAGTTCTCTCCCGACGTGGATGAAGCGGAATGCGCCTGGAACGCGCGGTCGCGACTCGCATATCGCCCCTCGGGCACCTCTTACTGCTCCACGGCAATTTTCTCCTGTAAGTCTTACCGACTTCGGGACAGGTTCCGCCCTTCATCGAAAGACAAGCGCTTGAAATCACGGGCCTTTGTCCCTGGAGGCCGGCTGGCACGCGGGATGCTCTATGTCCAGGCAAGAAGTCAGCGGGGCAGGGCGGGTGGGGTGGTCGGGCAGGGCGGGGTCGGGTGGGGCTGGGAAGCGTACGACGGGCGGGACGGGGTCGGGGTCGGTCGGGGGCGGCGGGTTGGTGGGGGTGGGGGTGGGGTTGTCGGGGTCGGGAAGAGTTTGACGGGCAGGGCGTTGTCGGGGGCAGCACAGCGGTCCTTCGGGGGCAGTACGGGGAAGTGGGTCGGGGAGGAGCTACGGGGGTGGCTCCTCCCCGATTTTTTTTTCTGGCGCATGAGCCCTGGCCGCTCGGTTTTCCGTGGTGGAAAACCGTGAGCGCCGGGTGCCGCGTCCGGAGTCTCTCCCCGCGCGCGGGCGGTGAATCGCGAGGCAAGGCGCTTGCAGTCGCGCCGCTCCGATTCCTCATCCCCTCACCCGGAGACAGACATGAGACACAAGCCGTTCGCTCTCGGCGCGCTGGTGGCGGCCCTGGCCCTGCTCTCGGCCTGTGGTGCAGCAGGCGACTCTTCGGAAAATGGCTCGGGCGGTGGTTACTCCAGCCCGCCTGATGAGTCACCCCGGAGCGGTGGCGACTCGGGAGACGTGGCGGTGCCGGGAGGCTCGGGCTCCCCGGAGCCGGGCCAGGGCGGCTCCACCCCGTCCCCCGGGCAGCTCACCGCCGGAGACTGGGACGACAACCTCAACTTCTCCTTCTTCCAGAAGTACCTCACCGAGGCGCCCCAGGGCATGCCCGCGCACCCCAGCACGGATCGCATCCTCATCACCGTGCGTGACGAGGACGGCATCCCCGTCCCCAATGCGCGCGTCACCGTGGGGGATGCCGCGGGCAAGCGGCTCGAGGCGCCCACGGCCACCGACGGCCGGCTGCTCTTCCTGCCCACGCAGGATGGCGCGCAGGGCACCGGGAGCTTCTCGGTGACGGTGTCGCCTCCGCCCGGCCAGCCGGGCACGCCCGTCACCACCACCGTGGAGGGCACCGCGTGGAACGTCACGCTGCCGGGCGCGCGCGGCGTGCTGCCCACCGAGCTGGACGTGGCCTTCGTGGTGGATGCCACCGGCAGCATGGGGGATGAGATCAGCTACCTGAAGGCGGAGATCCAGAACATCGTCGACTCGGTGCGCGGCGCCTACCCGGACGTCTCGGCGCGCTTCGCGCTGGTGATGTACCGCGACGACGGAGACGCGTACGTGGTGCGGCCCTTCGACTTCACCGCGGACGTGGCCGTCTTCCGGCAGCGGCTGTCGGAGCAGTGGGCGGAGGGCGGTGGCGACTACCCCGAGGCCATGGAGCGCGGGCTGGGCGCCATCCACCAGCTCTCGTGGCGCACCGGCAACACCGCGCGCCTCACCTTCCTGGTGGCGGACGCGCCGACGCACGTGCAGAACTACCAGGCCTTCCTGCGCGAGGCCAACCGCGCCCGCCTCTCCGGCATCAAGGTGTACCCGGTCGCGGCGAGCGGCGTGGCCGACGAGGCCGAGTACCTGATGCGCGTCGCCGCCCAGCTCACCCTGGGCCGCTACATCTTCCTCACGAATGACTCGGGCATCGGCGACTCGCACGCGGAGCCGCACATCCCCTGCTACCAGGTGCAGCTCCTCAAGCACCTGCTGGTGCGCGCCATCGGCTCCGAGCTGGCGGGACGGCGGCTGCCCGCCTCGGGGACGGAGATCCTCCGCTCCGTGGGCAACCCCGCGCAGGATGGCTCCTGCACGCGCGCGGATGGGACGGTGACGTACCTCTGAGCCACGGGGACGTCAGCTCCGGAGCCGGGGACGGGCGAGCTCACCGGGAAGCACGACGGTGAACTCGGCGTACTGCCCCTCCTCGGACTCCACGCGCAGCTTGCCGCCGAGCGTGACGACGATGATGTCGTGGCTGAGGGACAGGCCCAGCCCGGTGCCCTCGCCGGTGGGCTTGGTGGTGAAGAAGGGGGTGAAGAGTTTGTTGCGCACCGAGGCGGGGATGCCGTTGCCGTTGTCGCGCACGCGGATCTCCACCTCGTTGCCCGTCCAGTGGGTGGAGACCTTCAAGCGGGGCTGACCGTCCGTGTCGCGGTCCGCCTTCTGCTGGGCGGCGTAGCAGGCGTTGTCCAGCAGGTTGAGGATGACGCGGCTGAGGTCCTCGGGCACCAGGTGGCAGGGGGGCACGGTGTCGTCGAAGGCCACGTCGAAGGCCACGTGGCGCGGAGGGCGCCGGGCCCTCAACCCATGGTCCACGAGGCGCACGGCGTCCTCCACCAGCTGGTTGATGGAGATGGCCCGGCGCTCGCCCCGGTTGTTGCGCGCGTGGCGCAGCATGCCGTTGATGATGCCGCTGGCGCGCTGCTGGTGCTCACACACCTTGGTGAGGTTCTGCTCCAGCTCCTGGAGAAGGGAGCCGGGGTCCTCGTGCTTCTGCACCGACTCGCGCAGCTCCTGGAGCAGCTCCAGGGAGAGCTCGGAGAAGTTCTTCACGAAGTTGAGGGGATTCTTCAGCTCGTGGGCGATGCCGGCGGTGAGCGAGCCGAGGGAGGCGAGCTTCTCCTGGGTGATGATTTGGGCCTGCATGGCGCGCAGGCTCTCCAGGGCGCCCTGGAGCTCGGCGTTCTTGGAGTGGAGCTGCTCGGTGCGCTCCTGGACGCGGTGCTCGAGGGTGCGGTGGGACTTCTCGAGCTTGCGGTAGAGGCCGGCGTTCTCCAGGGAGATGGCGGCCTGGGCCAGGAGCATGCCCACGGCCTTGAGGCGGTTGGAGTTGAAGGCGCCCGCGGTGAGGTTGTTCTCCAGGTAGACGAGGCCGAGCAGCTGCTTGCGGTGGAGGATGGGGACGCAGAGGACGGAGCGGACGTGGTGGAGGGAGACGTAGGGCTCGGAGCGGAAGGGCTCCTGGGAGGAGGCATCGTCGAGGAGCAGGTGGGTGCCGGTGGAGAGCACCAGCTCGGCGATGGTGTGGCAGAGCGCGCCGCTCTGGGCCATGCGCTCGACGGGGAGCAGGGGAGCGCTGCCGTGGCCCAGCTCGCCGGAGGCCTCGACGAAGAAGTCCTCCTCGCGCTGGAGGACGAGGACGCCGCGCTGGGCGCCGGTGCTCTCCATGAGGATGTCGATGAGGTTGGCGGCGAGCTGGGGGAAGTGCAGCTCGCTGGAGATGGCCTGGGAGGCCTTCATCACCGAGGAGACGTCGAGCACCTCGGCCAGTGAGTCCGTGCTGGACAGGTCGGGGTTGGACGGGAGCTCCGAGAGGCCCGCCTGCTGGAGCTTGTGGTCCCAGGCCCGGAGGCTGGAGCTGTAGGCATGGAGGAGGTGGGCCTGCTCGGCGGCGAGGAGGTGCACCTTGCCGGCCGCGCCCCAGCGCTCGTAGGCGTTGAGGGCTTCCACCAGGTAGGCGGAGGCGAGGGGAAGACGGTTGAGCTCCGCCTGGAAGCGGCAGGCCTGCTCACAGGCAATGGCCTCCACGCTGGTGAAGCCGCTGGCGCGCGCGGCGGCGATGGCTTCCTCGTAGCGGGTGTGGGCCTCGACGTGCTGCCCCTTCACGCGGGCGAGCTCCGCGCGGACCAGCAGGTGGTAGGGCGAGAAGTTCTCCTGCGCGCGCTGGGCGCACTTCTCCAGGTACGCCCGCTGCTGCTCCAGGGCCGCCAGCAGCTCCTGCTTCCGGTCCTCGCTGGCACCCGGGTACACCGCCGCCGCGCTCAGCGCCGAATAGAAGGCGTGCGTGGTCAGCAGGAAGGCCCCGGGCATGGCGCGCATGTAGACCGCGCCTTCCCGCGCCAGGGCGAGCGCCTCCTCGTGCTGGCGGAACAGGTACCGCTGCTCCAGCTGCACCTGGGAGATATAGGCCATGGCGGCGGCCCCGAGCCGGGTGGGGAGGGGCTCCCGCGAGGACTCCTCCTCCGGGGCCCCGGTGAGCTGCAGCAACGCCCGCCGGAAGGTCCGGAGCACCTGGAGGTTGGAGGTGTCCTTCTGGGCGGAGATCTGCTCGATGAAGCGCTGGTTCTCCGCCAGCACCTCCTGGAGCGACTCTCCCAGGGCGAGCCGCCGCCAGGACAGGAAGGTGAAGCAATGTCCCGCGTGCTGCCAGTCCCCACTCTCCAGGAGGACCTTGTAGGCCTGCGCGAGCTGGGGGATGCCGGTGCGCGCGCTCTTCGTCCAGTGCTCGATGTAGCCCGCGTGGATGTAGAGGGCACGGGCCTGCTGCATCGGATCCTTCAGGCGCGTGGCGAGCTCGTGGGCGAGCAGGCTGAAGCGCCGGCCGGTGGCGGGGTCGTCGCGGAGCGTCGAGACGACGAAGCCATAGGCGGCGTAGCCATAGGGCGAGAAGCGGCTGTTGCCGTGCTCCAGGCTCAGCCGCACCTGCCGGAGCGTCAGCAGGACGAGCAGCCGCTGGGAGACGAAGTAGGAGGCGATGACGATGGCGCCCAGCAACTCGGCGGCGAGCTTCGCGG
The DNA here is from genome assembly GCF_057119385.1 of Archangium sp. Lineage (NCBI taxonomy): Bacteria > Pseudomonadati > Myxococcota > Myxococcia > Myxococcales > Archangiaceae > Archangium > Archangium sp. The sequence continues at coordinate 39,822 of NZ_DBNGVP010000017.1, forward strand.
TGGGATCGCTCATCGCGGGCAGGTCGAGCAACGACTCGATGTGCCGGCCTTCCAGCGCCGTCTCCACCCGCCGCAGCTCCACGGCCAGGGTGGCGTCCTCGGGCTCGGAGGGGATGTCGATTCCGAGCAGGCGCAAACCCTCGAGGCCGAGCTCCAGGGACTCGGCATGCCGGTCGTTGAGGGTGCTCAGGATGGCTTGCAGGCAGAGGACACTGGCGCGTTGGGCCGGGGTGCGCGCCTGGGCGAGCAGGGCGGAGAAGCCGGAGGCCGCCGCTTCGATTTCCCCCGTGAGATAGAGGGACTCGGCGAGCTCCTTCCGCAGCGCGAAGGTCCGCTCGTGCTCCTGCTCGAGGTCGGCGGGAGGGATGAGTCCGGCACCGGTCCGGAAGAGCTCACAGGCGGTGCGGTAGGCGCCCGAGCTCTTCGCCCGGCGTCCCGCCGCGAGGTGGAGGTCGGCCAGCTCCAGCCGCAGCGCGTCCGGGCCGATGCGCTCGGGCGCGTGGCCCAGGTGCGGCAGGATGGTGAACATCCGCTCGTCGAGCGTCTTCGTGGCGCGGGCGTCCTCGTACAGACGCAGGCCCACCTCCAGGTGCCGCGCGGTGCGCTCGTTCTCGGGGACGAACGAGTAGGCGGCCTGCCGGACGCGGTCGTGCTGGAAGCGGAAGGAGACGTCCAGCTCCGTGGGATCCACCGCGCCGCCCTGGGGGTCCAACAGCACGTAGTCCTTGCCGAGCGGGAGCACGAGCCTGCGCTCGATGGCCGTCCAGAGGGCGCGTGCCGTCTCCGCCGCCGAGGCTCCATGGGCCACCATGAGATCATGGAAGCCGAACGTCACGCCCAGGAACGCCGCGGATTGGAGCAGGGCGCGGGTGTCCTCGGGCAGCCGCTGGCTCTCGGCCACCATGAGCGCGGCCAGGTCTTCCGGGAGCCCCTGGGACTCGATGCGGGCGAGGTCCCACTCCCAGCGGCGGCTGCGCGGGTCGAAGCGCAACAGGTCGCGCTCGTGCAGGAAGCGGAGGAACGTCTTGACGGAGAAGGGGTTGCCGCCCGTCCAGGCGTGGATGAGGCGGGCCAGCTCCAGCGCGCGCTCGGCTTCCACGGAGGTGCTCTCGCACACCATCCGGGCGACCTCCTTGAGACCGAGCGGCGCCAGGTGGAGCTGCTCCCAGGGAGTGCCGGTGGCGCGCAGTTCGTCGAGCGCGAGGGAGAGCGGATGCTCCGGGGAGACCTCCGCATCGCGGTAGGTGCCCACGAGCAGCAGGTGCTGGGAGGACGTATCCCGGGCGAGGCTCCGCAGCAGCGTGAGCGTGGCGGTGTCGGCCCACTGGAGGTCATCCAGGAAGAGCGCGAGTGGATGCTCGGGTGTGGCGAAGGCTTGCAGCGTGCGTGCGAGCACGAGGTTGAGGCGGTTCCTGGACTCGGAGGAGGAGAGCGGGAGGGACGGAGGTTGTTCGCCCACCAGGGCGCGGGTGTCGGGAACGGCCTCGACGAGGGCGGAGAGGTTCGCCCCGAGCACCTCCTGGAGCCGCTCGCGCATGAGGGCCGTCTCCGCCTCGCCCGCCCCGAGCGTCTGCCGCACCAGGTCCTGCAGGGCCTGCTGGACGGCATCGAAGGGCTCGCTGTGGAGGAGCTGGTCGCACTTGCCCATGGCCACGCGCCCGCGGCTGGCGGCCGTCACGCGGTACAGCTCGTTGACGAGCGAGGACTTGCCGATGCCCGCCGGGCCGGAGATGAGCAGCAACTGGCCCCGGCCGGCGGCGGCGCGCGCATACATCCGGGTGAGCAGGGCCACGTCCGCGTCGCGCCCATGCAGTCCCTGGGGCGGGCGGTACTGGTGGGGCTGGTCCGCCAGGCCCAGGGGAGAGGACGGCGGCGAGCCGCCCTCGCGCAGCTGGCGCTGGCACTGCTCGAGGTCGGCGATGAGGCCCCAGGTGCTCTGGTAGCGCTCCTCGGGCGCCTTGGACAGCAGCTTGAGGATGATGGCCGCGACGCGCTCGGGCACCTCGGGGTTGAGCTCTCGGGGCGAGGGCGGCACCTGGGCCACGTGCGCGTGCAGCAACTCCAGGGGCGAGTGGGTGATGAAGAGGCGGCGGTCGGTGAGCAGCTCGAAGAAGGTGGCGCCCAGGGCGTAGAAGTCCGCGCGGGAGTCCACGCCCCGGTTCATGCGTCCGGTCTGCTCGGGCGCCATGTAGGCCAGCGTGCCCGTCAGGTGCGTGGGCAGCTCGGGAGTCACGGCCTCCAGCGACAGCCCCACCGAGAGCGAGAAGTCGGTGATCTTCAGCTCGCCGGTGGTGGGGTTGACGATGATGTTGTGGGGCTTGATGTCCTTGTGGATGACGCCGTGCTGGTGGATGTGCCCCAGGGCCGCGCTGATGCGCACGGCGAAGTCCAGGAAGGTGCTCACCTCCAGGGGCCCGCGCTCGTCCAGCAGGTGGCGCAGGGAGATGCCGCCAAAGTCCTCCAGGACGAGCGCGGCCCGGTCGGGGAACTCCTCCAGGCCCAGGACGCGGAGGATGCCGTCACCCTCGACACGGCGGGCGATGGCGTACTCGCGGCGCAGCTCCAGGGTGCGGCGGCGGTCGAGATAGTCGCTGGTGGTGAGCTTGAGGATGACCGGGCACTGGTCCCTGAGCCGCGTGGCGCGGAAGAGGGTGGAGCGCTGGCTGGAGTGGAGTTGCTCGTGAAGGGTGTACCCCGCCCGGTGTGCCACGGCTGCTCCTTCGAGGTTCAGCGGCTGTCCAGTCGCTGGAAGGCCACGCCCCGAGGGCATGGTCATCCACCCTCTTACCTCCGCGAGTGCTCGGCCGCTGTGGCCTGGATCACACCCCCCGGGAGGACGGCGTCACAAGGACACGGCTGACAGCTCAACGGCCTCGGCGGCACCCCAGAACCACTCCACGCGGGCGCGGGGTGCACCCGCGCGAGTCGCCGGAAATGATCCGCCCGGCCGGGTGTTGGGGGCCGCGCCGTTTTTTCCGTGCCCGGGCTCCTCCGGGCCGAAAGCGAGTCCTCCATGCGCCGTTCTCCTCGTACTCCGCTCCTCGCCGCGCTCGCCCTCATCGCCTCCGCCGCCCAGGCCGAAGCACCCGCTCCGACCGGGGCGAGCTGGTGGAAGCACGTGGAGTTCCTCGCCAGCGACTCGCTGGAAGGCCGCGACACGGGCAGCGAGGGCTATCGCAAGGCCGCGGCCTATGTCACCGAGCAGCTCTCGGCCGCCGGAGTGAAGCCCGGAGCCGGCGAGAGCTACCTCCAGGAGGTGGCGTTGGTGTCGCGCCGGCTGGTGGAGGAGCGCTCGCGCCTGTCCCTGGTGCGCGGGGGCAAGGAGACGCGGCTGACGCTCGGCAAGGAGGCCATCATCTCCTCCCGCACGGGCGAGGCGGGCTCCGTCGATGCCCCCCTGGTGTTCGTGGGCTACGGCCTCACCATCCCCGAGGCCGGTCACGAGGACCTCGCGGGCGTGGACCTCCAGGGGAAGATCGCCGTCGTCCTCCAGGGAGGCCCCGAGAAGGTCTCGGGCGCGCTGCGAGCCCACCACGGCTCCACGAGCGAGCGGGTGAAGGCGCTGAAGCAGGCGGGGGCGGTGGGAATCGTCATGCTGCAGAACCCCAAGCTGGTGGAGGTCCCCTGGGAGCGGGCCGCCGGGGCGCGCAAGCAGCCCGCGATGATGTTCGCCGACCCCGCCCTCAACGATGACCAGGGGCTGAAGCTGAGCGTCGTCGTCAACATGGCCCACGCGCAGAAGCTGTTCGCGGGCGCGCCGCACACCTATGACGCGCTGGTCGCGCTGGCGAACGCGGACAAGCCCCTGCCGAAGTTCGAGCTGCCCTCGCGCCTGAAGGCCGAGGTCGCCTTCGAGACCTCCCCGGTCCAGGCCGCCAACGTGGTGGGCATCCTGCCCGGGAGCGATCCGAAGCTCGCGAGCGAGTACGTGGTCATCTCCGCGCACCTGGACCACGTGGGCATCGGCGAGCCGGTGAGGGGGGACCGCATCTACAACGGCGCCATGGACAACGCCTCGGGCGTGGCGGCGGTGCTCGAGGTGGCGCGGGCGCTCCAGGCCTCGCCGGAGAAGCCGAAGCGCTCGGTGCTCTTCGCGCTGGTGATGGGCGAGGAGAAGGGCCTGCTGGGCGCGAAGTACTTCGCGGCCCGTCCCACCGTGCCGGCGGCGGGGCTGCTGGCGGACCTCAACATGGACATGTTCCTGCCGCTCGTGCCCTTCACCCACGTGGTGGCGTACGGCCAGGAGGAGTCCACGCTCGGCGCGTCACTCGAGCAGGTGGCGGCGGCCCACGGGGTGACGGTGCTGCCGGACCCGCAGCCCAACCGCATGGGCTTCGTGCGCAGCGACCAGTACGCCTTCATCCGCGAGGGCGTGCCCGCGCTGGCCTTCAAGTTCGGCGCCGTGCCGGGCTCCCCCGAGGAGAAGACGCTGCGCGGCTGGTACTCCGAGCGCTACCACGCGCCCTCGGATGACCTGGCCCAGCCGGTGGACAAGGAGGGCGCGGCGAAGTTCGTCCGGCTGCTCGCCGGCCTCGCCCGCACCGTGGCCAACGCCCCTGAGCGCCCCCACTGGAACGACACCAGCTTCTTCCGCCGCTTCGCGAAATAGCCCCACCCACCCCGCCACGTTGCTGGACACGGGCGCGGTGCAGATCTGAAGGGAGTGTCCGCCATGTCCACGACCGGAGAGGGAGACGTCGCCCGCTACAAGCGCCAGGCCGCCGAGCGGGCGGTGGAGTCCATCCAACCGGGCATGGTGGTGGGGCTCGGCTCGGGCAGCACCGCGGCCTTCGTGGTGCACCGGCTGGCGGCCCTGCGCGCCGAGGGGAATCTGACGGACGTGGTGGGCGTGCCCACGTCGGTGGGGACGGAGGAACTGGCGCGCGCGTCGGGGGTGCCCCTCACCACGTTGGAGGAGCACCCGGTGCTGGACCTCACCATCGACGGGGCGGACGAGGTGGATCCGGCGCTGCGGCTCATCAAGGGCGGGGGAGGGGCGCTGCTGCGCGAGAAGATCGTCGCCCAGGCGAGCCGGCGGGTCCTCATCGTGGTGGACGCGGGCAAGCTGTCGCCCCGGCTGGGGACGCGCTGGCCGGTGCCGGTGGAGGTGCTGCCCTTCGGCTGGCGCTCGCAGGCGCTCTTCCTGGAGGGGCTCGGCGCGCGCATCACCCCGCGGCGGGGGCGGGACGGGGCGCTCTCCCGGACGGACCAGGGCAACTTCATCCTCGACTGCGCGTTCGGTCCCCTCGAGCAGCCGGAGCAGCTGGCCACGCGGCTGGAGGCCCGGGCCGGCATCGTGGGGCATGGCCTGTTCATCGGCCTGACCTCCGAGCTGGTGGTGGCCGGTCCCTCGGGGGTGGAGCATCGCCGGCCGAAGTGACGCTCTCCTGGCTGCCTGTCCCCTCGGCTCCGCGTGCTCGGGTGCTTACTTGTAGGGGGACTCGCACTCGAGGGTACTTCTCATGACCATCGAAACACTCGTCATCTGGCTTGTCGTCGGCCTCATCGCGGGCTGGTTGGCCTCGGCGGTGGTGGGCGGCGGTTACGGCATCGTGGGAGACATCGTCGTCGGCATCGTCGGCGCGTTCATCGGTGGCTGGCTCTTCCGGGCACTTGGCATCGGCGCACCCGGAAGCGGCATCGTGTCCACCATCATCGTCGCCTTCGTGGGAGCGTGTGTCCTGCTCCTGCTGCTCAGGGCGATCCACCGCACGCGCTACCGCGCGACATGAGGTGAATGCTGGGGGAGAGGGGGCCCGAGCCTCACAGGGGCTCGGGCATCCCCACCCGCTCACGCCCTGACGCTCGGGCGGCGCGAGGCCCCACCCAGCTCCGGGCCTCCGAGCTTCAGCGGGTTGACGTCGGGGAACACGGGCAGCTCGACGAAGAACGCGGAGCCCCGGCCCGGGCCCTCGCTCTCCACCCAGATGCGGCCGCCGTGGGCCTCCACGATCTGCCGGCTGATGAAGAGCCCCAGGCCCAGCCCCGACACGTCGCTCGCGGAGATGGCCCGCTCGAAGCGGTTGAAGATGCGCTCCTGGCTCTCCTTCGCGATGCCGAGCCCCTGGTCCTCCACGCTCAACAGCACGCGTCCTTCCCGCGGCCGCAGCTTTACGGCCACCGGCTGGTGATTGCCATAGCGCATGGCGTTCGTGAGCAGGTTGGTCACCACCTGCTCGATGCGGAAGCGGTCCCACTCCACCTCGAGCCGCTCCGGGGCCTCCAGCGTGGCGGGGGTGCGTGCCTCGGCCAGATGCGGACCCAGGCGCTCCATCACCTCGCGGACGAGCTCGACGGCATCCACCGGGACCGGCTCGAGGCCGAGGCGTCCCGTCCGGATGCGCGCGATGTCGAGCATGTCGCCGACCAGCCGCGTGAGCCGCGCGAGCTGTTGGTTCGACTGCTCCACGAGCCTGCTCACCCGCTCCGGCTCATAGGCGGCGGCGTCCCCCCGCTCGATGCGGCGCTGGGTCATCTGCATCTGCAGCTTCAGCGACGTGAGCGGCGTCCTCAGCTCATGGCTCGCGATGGAGAGGAACTCGTCGCGCGAGCGCAGGGCCTCCTTGAGCTGCTCCTCGGCCTCGAGCTGCGCGGTGATGTCCGTGTTGGTGCCGAACCAGCGGCGCACCTGGCCCGAGCCGTCCCGGATGGGGTGGGCGCGCGAGAGGAACCAGCGGTACTCCCCCGTGCTGCTGCGCAGCGGGAAGGTGTCTTCCCACACCTCGCCCGAGGCGATGTGCCGCACGAAGCGCTCGGTGACCCGCTGCACGTGGTCCGGGTGGTGCACCTTCTGCCAGCCCCAGCCCTGCATCTCCTCGTGCGTCGTGCCCGTGTAGTCGAACCAGCGCTGGTTGTACCAGAAGATGGAGCCCGTCTCGTCCGTCATCCAGGCGAGCTGCGAGATGTTGTCGGCGAGGGCCTCGAAGCGCTCCTTGCTCTCGCGCAGGGCGGCTTCGGTGCGGTGGCGCTCGGTCAGGTCCAGCATGGAGCCGATCATGCGGATGGCCTTGCCGGAGGCGTCGCGGCCGATGTGTCCGCGATCCAGGAAGGCGGCGTAGGAGCCGTCGCTCCTGCGGAAGCGGTACTCGTCGCTCCAGGAGTCCTGGCCCCCGTCGATCGCCGCGTGGATGCCGGAGACCACCCGGCCGCGGTCCTCGGGGTGGATGCGGCCGTACCAGCCCTCGATGGTGGGGCCGAGCTCCTCCCGCGTGCAGCCGAAATGCGCGCGCACCGCCTCGTTCCATTCGAGCCGGTTCGTGGTGAGATCCCAATCCCAGATGACGTCGTTGGTGGCGCGGCTGACGAGCCGGTGCCGCTCCTCGTTCCTCCGGACGGCCGCCTCGGCCTGGACGCGGTCGGTGATGTCCATCTGCGCGACCACGGCGCCGAGGATTCTTCCCGCCTCGTCCCGTACGGGCGCGGCGGAGTTGAGGATGGTGCGGCGTGTCCCCGGTGCGTCGAAGGGCTCGAGCTCCACGAGGTCGCCCGGGACGAGCTCCCCGCCCAGGGCCCGGGCCATGGCCCACTCACCCGGCTCCAGGCGGCGCCCATGCCGCTCCGAGCCGTCGGCCCACCAGCCCTTCCACTCGCGGTACTCGTCCACGCTCGTGGAAGCGGGGGCGGGCCCCCACAGCCGCGCATTGGCGGAGTTCATCCGGACGAGCTTGCCGTTCGCGTCCGCGACGATGATGCCGGTGGGCACCGCCTCGAGCACGGCGTCCAGCAGGCGGCTCTCGGCCTCGGCCCTGGCGGCGGCCTGGTGCGCGCGGGCCTCGCTCTGGCGGAGGGCCTCCTCTGTGTGCTTCCGCTCGATAACGGCCTCGAGCTGCGCCCGGCTGTTTCCGGTGGGATCGTCTCGATGGGCGTCCCGCGCCGTCCGCCAGGGGGTGAAGCGCTCGATGGCGTCCTCGATGGCGTGGGTGAGCGCCCGGGCATTCAGCGAGCTGCTCTCGAGGACCTCCATGGCGCCGGCCCGCAGTGCCGCTCGCCGGGTGTCGCGCCCGTCCACCGGGCCGGCCGGGAAGAGGACGACCGGGCAGGGGGGAACAGGACGCTCCGCCCGGAGCGCGGCCAGCACCTCCAGCGCATCCAGGCCAGGCGGCTCATGGGCGAGGAGCAGGCAGTCAGGCGCGAGCCCTCCAGCCTCCAGGGCGTGCACCGCGGCCGTGCTGGTCTCGAGCTCGAGAACCTCGTACCGGCTCCCGGTGTCCTGCTCCAGCAACTGACGAAGCTCGGCGCGAAGCCCGGCATGACGGGCGATGATGAGGAGCTTGCAGGGTTGACCGCTCACGTCGATGGCCTCTCCAGCGATGGCGTCTTCATCCCAGCGTATCTCCTGTGGGCTGACCTCATGACCGGCCGCTCGAAGGCCCCATGGCCGGGCAACGACTCCCTGACCGATGGTGCGCATGATGCCCGGGAGGAGGGCCCGCTTCAGGGCCCTGCGCATGAAACTCCGGAGCGTGCAGTGAACAGCCGCCGCGTGAAAATGGATGCAATCGTCTCGTGCCTGACTTCACTCGCCCCCCTGCCCACCGGCAGGGGGGGAGTCCGCACCGTCAGGAGCGCTTCAGCAGCGTGGCCACCACCCACAGCAGCTCCGCGGGCTCGAGCGGCTTGGCCACGTGCGAGTCGAAGCCCGCCCGCAGCGCCGCGGCCTGGTCCTCCTGACGGGCATAGGCGGTGAGCGCCACGGCGGGCACCCGTCCGCCCTGCTCGGGGGCCCGGGTGCGGATCTCCTGGATGAGCGCGTAGCCATCCATCCCCGGCATGCCGATGTCCGAGATGATCAACTCCGGCGGCTCCCGGTTCAGCAGCTCGAGCGCCTGGGCCGCGCTCTCCGCGCTGGAGACGCGGGCCTTGCCCTCCTGGAGCAGCGTGGCCACCAGCTCGCGCGTGTCCTTCTCGTCCTCCACCACCAGGATGTGGCGCCCGTGGAGCGCCTTCGGGTAGTCGGCGGGGAGCTGGGGCGGGTGCTGGGGAAGGGCGCGGGCCGGCTCGGCCGTGTCCGGGCGGGGGGCCACCAGGGGCAGCAGGACGGTGAAGGTGGCGCCCTGTCCCTTGCCGGCGCTCTGGGCCTCGACCGTGCCGCCGTGCAGCTCCACCAGGTGGCGCACGATGGCCAGTCCCAGCCCCAGTCCGCCGTGGCGGCGCGTGGAGGAGGCATCCGCCTGGGTGAAGCGCTCGAAGAGGTGGGGCAGGAAGCCCGGGGCGATTCCGTCTCCGGTGTCGCGCACCTGGATCTCCACGTGCGCGGGCCGCCACGAGAGCGACACCGACACGCTGCCCTCCTGGGGCGTGAACTTCACCGCGTTGGACAGCAGGTTCCACACCACCTGCTGCAGCCGGTCCGGGTCCCCCTGCACGGAGACCGTCTGCGGCACCAGCGACACCTGGAGCTGGATGCCTCGCGCCTCGGCGGCCGGGCGCACCACGTCCACCGCGCTCTCGATGACCTTCTCCAGGTGCGTCGGGCGCACGTCCAGCCGCAGCCGGCCGCTGACGATCCGGTTGACGTCCAGCAGATCCTCCACGAGCTGTGTCTGGGCCCGCGCGTTGCGCTCGATCGTCTCCAGGGCGCGCTCGCGCTTGTCCTGGGGCAGCTGCCGCGTGCGGAGGATCTGCACCCAGCCGAGGATGGCCGTCAGGGGTGTGCGCAGCTCGTGCGAGAGCACCCCGAGGAACTCGTCCTTGAGGCGGCTGGCCTGCTCGGCGCGCTGGCGCTCCGCCTCGGCCGCCTCGTACAGGCGCGCGCGCTCCAGGGCCTGGCCACACTGCTGCGCGAGCATCTGCAGGAACTGCAGCTCCTCGGGGACGCAGATGCGCGGGTCGGGGTAGCTCAGCACGAGCGCGCCCACGGACTGTCCATGCACCCACATGGGGAACACCGCCACCGCATGGTCCCGCTCGGAGGCCCGCAGGGTGACGATCTCCGGGTAATTCGCCTGCATGTCCGCGGTGGAGCGCAGCCAGATCTCCCGGCCCGTGCGCACCGCGTCGACGACGGGGTTGTTCGCCGCGGGAGTCAGGTCGCGCACGTGACGGACGAAGCGCTCCGGGTACCCCACGTCATGGAGGCTCTCGAGCGAGCCATCCGCGCGCTGGCGGTAGACGGCTCCGGCCTCGGCGCCCATGCCGCCCACGGCCACGGACAGCACCGTCCGGGCCACGTCGGCCTGGGTGAGGGCCTGGGACAGGGCGGAGGTGACCACCTGCAAGCGCGCGGCGTGCTCCTCGGCCTGCCGGGCCTCGGTGATGTTGTCGAAGACCATCACCGCGGCGATGGTCCGGCTGCGCTCGTCGCGGATGGGGGCGCAGTTGACCTTGATGAAGCGGTTGTCCTTGTCCGGGCGGCGCAGCCACAGCACCTCGCCGCGCACCACCTCGCCGTGCAGCACGCTGCGCGCCAGCGGCAGCTCCTCGGGCGGGTACGGGGTGCCATCCAGGCGGTGCTGGTGGTAGGCCGCGTAGCCCCGCACGTCCGGCGACTGGATGAGCTCGTGGCCCCAGATGGCCTCCGCCTGGGCGTTGGCGTACGTCAGCTCGCCATGGGGCCCCGCGAGCAGGAAGCCCGAGGGCATCTGCTCGAGGATGGCCGACAGCAGCCGCTCGTTCGTCTCCAGCTCCGCCATCAGCCGGTCGCGCTCGGCCTCGGCGTTCTTCCGCTCGGAGATGTCCGTGTTGGTGCCCACCCACTCGCGCACTTCGCCGTCCAGGTTGAACATGGGCACGGCGCGCGACATGACCCAGCGCCAGCTCCCGTTGGCGTGCTTGAGGCGGTACTCGCGGGCGAACGGCGTCTTCGTGGTGACGGCGTTCCTCCAGGCCTCGCGGGCGGCCGGCGCATCCTCGGGGTGGATGGCCTCCAGCCACGAGGTTCCATCCAGCCACTGCTCGAGCGTGAGGCCCGTGAAGGCCCGCCAGGTGGGTGCGTCCTCCACGGGCAGGCCCTGGGCGTTGGTGGTCCAGATGGCCGACGCCGACGTCTGCACCAGCGAGCGGAACCGCTCCTCGCTCTCGTTGAGCGCCTCCGCGGTGTGCTCGGCGCTGGCGTGCCCGGTGATGTCCTCGCCCAGGAAGAGCCACTCCACGGTCCGGCCCGACTCGTCCTTCACGGGCAGTGCCCGCGCCTGGACGTCGCGCCAGACGTCATCCTCGCGGCGCACGCGGAAGGTGAGCTCCCCTCCCGTGGAGTTGCCGGGCCCGAGCAGCTCGCCCTCCGGGTCCAACGGACCGCGATCCTCGGGGTGGATGGCGTGCTGCCAGTGCCAGCCCATCATCTGACCGGGGGACTGGCCGGTGAAGGCCGCCCACGAGGGTGAGGCCTCCTGCATCCGTCCCGCCTCGTCCACGACCCAGACGAGCCGGTGGGTATCCGCCAGGAGTGCACGGACGCGGAGGGTGTCACGTGCGGGGAGCGCCAGAGCGAGCATGAACAGGTCTCCAGAAGGGCCCGGCCGCCCATGTCAATCCCCCGGGCCGAGGGAAGTCCTCACCGAGCCGGGCCCATTATGACCTCAATCCGGGCGGATTCGATGCCACGGCACATTTACCCTCACGGTGGGTGTGGGGTGTCAGGGCTCCGGACTCTGCTGGAGGGGGGCGGCCCGACGCTGTCTGGATGCGAGGTGGAAGGGAGTCCGTGGGGGGAGGCCGTCCTCTGGGAGCCTGGATATGCGCATCGATTTCGACGCAGTGGGACGTGCGGGCAAGCGGTGGTTCAACCGTCGCGTGGGACTGGCGGTGGGGCTGGTGGCCGCTGGAGCCGTGGGGCTGCTGGCCCTGCCTGGCCGCACGGGCAGTGTGCCGGTGCCCGGGAAGGCCGCGTGCTGCACGGGCGCGGCCGCGCTGGGTGACACGATGATCAACGCCTCGGGAGGAGGCGACAAGGAGTTCTTCGAGGTGCCCTCGAGCCCGCCGGGCGCCCTCTTCCTGGTGGGCAACAACGCGTCCATGCAGGAGTACGCGCAGTACCTGCCCGAGGTGGGTGACACCTCGAAGCCGGGCTGCTCGGACCCGGCGCTGGTGGACGCGATGAAGTGGTTCGACCGTGGGAGCGCGGATCCAGCGCTGAATGGCTCCATTCCGTTCGACGCGGATCCGGACTTCTCCACGACGCAGACGCACTTCTTCGATCCGGACAAGTACTACCACTCGCGTGGGCGGCGCCTGGCGTGGCAGGTGGAGGAGGGCCCGTACTCGCTGCCGGTGGACATGCGGAGCACGCTGGGCTTCACGGACACGATGAACGTGTGCGGCAACGCCCTGGACTGGAGCGAGCCGTGGGGCTCGCCCGTGTACGCGGAGTGCCAGAAGTGCCTGACGGACAAGGGCTGGTGGCGAGGTCCGCTGGCGAGCACGCCCACGCCTTCCGCGGGCGAGACGCTGCCGGTGGAGGCGCGGCGCAGGTGGGTGCTGAGTGGCCGCGTGCTCAACGTGCGTCCGCCGAAGTTCGTGGTGGCGCGCAAGGTGCTCAAGGACGTGGTCTCCACGGCGGTGGACCTGCGCATGGGCGTGGCCACGTTCGGCCCGGACCACGGCTGGTTCGATCCACCGGTGCTGCTGCGTCCGCTGAAGCCCTCGTGTGACAAGTCCCTGCCGGTGCTGGACGAGACGGCGCTGGGGCGGGCGGAGCTGCGCAAGGCGATCAACTCCATCTCCTTCCGCAACGACGAGCGCTCCATCGGCGAGGCGCTCTTCGGACTGGGCGGGTACTTCTCCTCGCAGAAGGTGGACGGGCGGTGGGCCAGGTGGTTCACCAACCCCATCAGCCCGGGCTGGGGCTGGCCGGGGTGCTGCAATGGCGGCACGGTGGATGACGTGCTCACGGGCAAGGACGGCAAGCCGTGGGGCGCGCAGTCGCCGGACGAGTGGCTCAAGGACACGCAGCCGTGGGAGGGCACGGGTACGGATCGCTCCGTGTGCTCGGCCTGCCAGGCCAGCTCCATCATCGTGCTGGCGGATGGCGCGCCCCGGTACGACAACACGGTGCCCATCACGAAGATGATGGAGGTGCTGAAGGCGCGGGGCGCGAAGCACGCGGACGGCACGCCGCTCACGTTCGACCCGAGCAGCCCGGAGACGAACCCGGCGCCGGGTGGGGTGAACTACTGCGACGAGTTCGGCGCGACGAAGGAGGACTGCGACTACGCGAACTGGCCCACGGGGCTGGCGAAGACGAACAAGAACTTCATGGACGACGTGGCCTTCTTCCTGGCCAACGCGGACCTGCGCGACGACCTCGACGGGGACCAGTCGGTGCGCACGTACACGATTGGTTACGGCGACAACAGCCCGATGCTCCAGAGCATCGCGAAGGCGGGCAAGGGCCGGTTCTTCCGCGCGAACAACGCGGGAGAGCTGCGCGATGCGCTCATGGCCGCGCTCGGGGACGTGAAGGAGGTCTCCACGGCGTTCTCGTCCGCGAGTGTCGCGAGCGTGCAGGCGGGAGGCTCGCAGTCCTCGTACGTGCCGCGCTTCACGCCGCGCCGGGGCCGTCCCTACGAGGGCCACCTCTACCGCTTCTTCTTCTTCAGCGAGTTCTCGCAGGGCTGCCAGCTGTCGCTGGCCCGGAGCCCGCTGGGAGACCCGCGCGATCTCAATGGAGACAAGGACTGCGACGACTCCTTCTTCCTCGACAAGCCGGCGGGCTTCACGCCCGCGCCGGGCGCGGTGGTGGACCCCGCGAGCTTCACGCGCGCCAACATCGTCCAGGAGAACACCGAGGGCGTCTGGGTGAAGGTGCGGACGGCTTCGCTCTCCAGCGATGGCCGTCTGGTGGGAGGCACGCCGGCCCAGCCCTTCTGGGATCTGGCGGAGACGCTCGGCCAGCGGAGCGCGAGTGCGCCGTGCGACCCGGCGGATCCGCTCAACCCCACGGGAGGCCGCTGCCTCTTCACGCTCGTGGACCGTGACAAGGATGGCCGCTTCACGGCGGCGGACAACCCGCCCATGCCCTTCGACGTGGCCCATCGCGCCGAGCTGGAGGAGTACCTGCTGTCGGCGGGGGACGGCTTCTGCGCCGTGGCCTTCGCGAAGATGAAGAAGGCCTGGACGGGCACGCCCGCGGAGCGGACCGGGTGCGTGGAGTCGCTCATCCGCTTCGTGCGCGGCGTGGACGTGTTCGACTACGACGGGGACCTGCTCACGGGCGAGGACCGGCCGTGCTCGGGCAGCACGTCGCGCTCGTGCAAGCTCGCGGACATCTTCCACTCCACGCCGGTGACGGTGGAGCCGCCCATCGAGCCCTTCCTGTGCTCGCTGGGGCTGAGTGGCCAGTGTCTGTCCACGCTCTACGACGACTTCACGGCCTCGGTGTCGTCCGAGACGTCGTGCGCCACGCCGTCCGCGGGCACGCCCTGCTACGCGGCCACGCCGATGGATCCACCGCGCGGCTCCAGCGCGAGCCGGTTCGGTTCCTATGACGTGTTCCGCAAGACGAACGCGAAGCGCGAGCGCATCGTGCTGGTGGGCTCCAACGGCGGCATGCTGCACGCCGTGCACGCGGGCACGGCGCTCGCGCGGGACAAGACGAGCGCCGTGGATGACGTGCACGACCTGGGCACGGGCCAGGAGCTGTGGGGCTTCATCCCGCCGGACCTGCTGCCCAAGCTGGGGCTGATGATGAACGGTCACGAGTACTTCGTGGACGGCACGGCCATGGTGCGCGACGTCTGGACGGACGGCTCGGCGGGCGCCACGGGCAACGGCGTGAAGGAGGCGGGCGAGTTCCACACGCTCGCCATCCTCACCGAGCGCTCGGGGGGCCAGCGCTTCGCGGCGTTGGACCTGACGAACCCGCGCGAGATGTTGAAGCCGGACGGCAAGCCCTTCCGGTGGATGTTCCCCAACGCGTGCGAGCCGGAGTCGGCCATGGTGGGCCAGTCGTGGACGAACTTCGCGCCCAAGCCGCCGCCCATCGGCCCGGTGCGGCTCGCGAAGAGCAATGCGCGCGGTTGGGAGGAGCGCTGGGTGGCGGTGCTCAACGGCGGGTACAGCACGGACCTGTCGCGCGGCCGCGGTGTGTACATGCTGGATGCGTGGACGGGTGACACGCTGTGGTCCGCGGAGGCGCGGCCCGGTGTGGCCTCGCCGGATGCGTACACGACGGAGGTGCTCAACCGGATGCTGCCCATCGCGGCGGCACCCGCGCTGGTGGACATCGGTGACGCGGAGAGCGTGCAGATGGACCTGGATGGTTTCTTCGACACGCTCGTCGCAGGTGACATGGGAGGCCAGGTGTGGACGTTCCGTTTCCATGCGCCGGGCGTGCTCGGGAGCGATGGCCGGGTGAACAACTGGTTCGGCGCGCGCTCGCTGGAGATGGCGCGTGGTGGCAAGGACTTCGAGAAGCAGCCGTTCTTCCACATCGCCTCCACCGTGCGTCAGCCGGAGACGGGCTGGCTGCGTGCCTTCCTGGGCACGGGAGACCGGCAGCACCTGCGCTCCAAGGAGGGGACCAACTGCGGCCCGGATGATCTGCTGGCCTGCGTGCGGATGAAGTGCGACGTGGAGGCGGAGCTCACCGCGGACATCAACGGTCTGCTGCGCACGTCCGTCATCGAGTACGACAACGGGGTGCTGGTGAAGAACACGGGAGCGCTCACGGGCTCGGTGGCGCCGGTGTGCTCGTCCGCGCGCATGGAGCTCACGGGGCTGCGCATCCGGTGTGACAAGAGCACGGCGCTGGGCAGCGGCTCCTACTACTTCCCCGCGGCGGGAGCTTCTGCGCCCGCGAGCACGGATGCCGAGTGCGCGAAGGCGGGCGGTGAGTGGTCGTGCACGCTGGCCACGCTTCCCACGGACTCGCACGGGGACCTGAACCTGGGCGCGGACGCGGACAAGGTGCCGCACAACCGCTACTTCGGCTTCCACGCGTACGGCGGCTGGCAGCGCCACTTCGAGAGCGCCACCGAGGCCGTCGCGTTCGACCAGAAGCGCGTGACGGACACCGCCTTCGCGTGCGGCGCGGGTGTCGCCTGCTCGCTGGTGGATGTCACCCTTCCGGACAGCGCCTACGCGACGTACGTGCACCCGGAGCTGGGGCCTCAGCGCTACGTCCCCACGAGCACGCTCGCGTCGCTCCCGCGGGGCACGATGGAGGGGCCGGGCTGGTTCCTCCGGTATGGCGGCCTGCAGGAGAAGACGGCGGCGGGCTCGGCCGTGCTGGGTGGCATCGTGTTCTGGCCGAGCTTCTCGCCTCCCGCGTCGGCCACCGTCTCCGCTTGCAAGCTGTCGGGGGGCGGGGACATCAGCCGCTCGTGGCAGGCGGACGTCATCACCGGGATGCCGGACCAGGCGGAGGGCTACCGGGTGACGGACAAGGACGGCAGGCTGCTCGGGTACATGCCCGCCAAGACGCTGGATGCGTTCGCGCCGCCTCCGGAGCCGGCGGCGGTCGTCTCCGTGTCCTCGACGGGCGGCA
The DNA here is from genome assembly GCF_057119385.1 of Archangium sp. NCBI lineage: Bacteria > Pseudomonadati > Myxococcota > Myxococcia > Myxococcales > Archangiaceae > Archangium > Archangium sp. The sequence continues at coordinate 56,245 of NZ_DBNGVP010000017.1, forward strand.
TCCGCTACGAGGTGGTGATGCCGGGCGTGGGACAGGCTCCCGTGAGCGAGACGCTGCGGGAGCGCAAGAACACCACGCCGGACATCTCCTGGCTCGAGGTGCCTCGCAACCTGCACGCGTGCCGGCACGCGGACACCCGCTTCTGTCCGTGAGGCGAGGGGACGGCCGGGTCAGTCCTTCGAGGACCCGGCGTCCCCTACGTGGCGAGGAAGGCGCACCTGGAAGGTGGTGCCCTCCTCGGGGCTGGAGCGCACCTGGATGTCGCCGTGGTGGGCGCGCACGAGGTGATTCACGATGAACAGCCCCAGACCGATGCTGCGCTGGGCGCTGTCCGTCCTGTCCGCTCCGCGTTGCAGGGGCTCGAAGATGTGCCGCTGGTCCTCGGGGGAGATGGGCGTCCCCAGGTTGTGCACGCACAGCCGCAGCGTCCCATCCTCGCCGATGCTGCGCACGGTCACGGGGGTATCGGACGGGCTGTACTGGAGGGCGTTGGTCAACAGGTTCGTCAGCACCTGCGCGACGCGGTCGGCGTCCAGCGTTCCCTCGCCGTCGCCCGTGCACTCCACCCGGAGCTTGCGCCCGGGGTGGGCGAACTGCACTTCCTCCACCACCTGCCGCGTCAGCTCGTGCAGATCGATGGGCTGTAGGTTGAGGACGATGCCGCCGCCGATGCTGGCCTGGGTGAAGTCCAACAGGTCCCTCACCATGCGCGTCATCCGCTCGGCGCTGCTGCGGATGCGCGTGAGCAGGCGCACCTGGGCGGCCTCGTCCCGGCCCTCCTTGCGCAGGCCCGACTCCGCCGCCAGGGTGATGGCGGTGAGCGGGTTGCGCAGGTCGTGGCTGACGATGCCCATGAGCTGTTGCGCGAGCTCCGCCCGGTGCAGCGCGTCGGCGCGCAGGGCACGCAACTCGGTGATGTCCCGGCTCACCCCGATGAAGCCGGTGGGCGCTCCCTGGGCCGAGCGCATGGGGACGGTGCGGACGCTGACCCATACCTCGCTCCCGTCCTTGCGCCTTCCCAGCCACTCGCCCGAGCGCTCGCCCGTGGTGATGACGTCGGCGAGACCCTTCGCCAGCTCCTGGGAGGCCTGGCTCGGGTAGAGCAGCGCCACCGACTGGCCCAGCATCTCCGCGGCGTCGTAGCCGAAGAGCAGCGTGGCCCCCTCGTTCCAGTAGGTGATGCGGCCGGACAGGTCCGACACGATGATGCTGTCCTGCACGTTGGCGAGGATGTCCACCTGCGTGCGCAGCTGGGCGTTGGCGGCTTCCAACGCGGCGCGGGCCGCGCGCTCGGACGCCAGCAGCTGCGCGCGCTCCCGGGCCACCTCGTGCGTGCGCAGCACGGTGCGCAGCGTGGCCACCAGCTCCTCGGGCTCCACCGGCGCCACCAGGTAGCCGTCCGCGCCTCCGAGCAGCCCCTGCGTCTTGTCCTGCGTGGTGGTGAAGCTGGCGGACATCTGGATGATGGGGATGGAGGACGTGGCCGGGTCCTCCTTCAGCCGGCGGCTCACCTCGAAACCCGTCAGGTCCGGCAGGCGCACGTCCAGCAGGAGCACATCCGGCGCCTCCCGGGCGAGCGCGAGCGCTTCCGCCGCGTTGGCGGCCTCCCGGGTCCGGAAGCCCGCCAGCTCCAGCATGCGCGCGAGCATGTACCGCTTGGCCTCGTCATCCTCGACGATCAGCACGACGGGTGAGGGTGGCGGGGGGGATGGGGTCTTTTCCATTCGGCGGGCCAATCCCGGGGGGGCGGGTGCCCTCATACAACAGCGTTGCGCCTGCGTCCCCTCTCTCCTGCCGTCGATTCCGCTTCACTCCGGGTGCTGTGTTCTTGACGGGGCGGCCCGTGCCAGCGACCGTTGTGAAGTGAGCGCGCCCTCCGTTCCGAGCGCGCCCGGTTCCGGCCAGGCGCCTCCTTCCCACCCCGCCAGCTCCGCGCATCCGGCCGCCGAGCGTCTCCGGCTGTTGCTCGAGCACATGTCCGAGGCCTTCCTCTCGCTGGATGGACGGGGGCGGGTGCTCGAGTGCAACGCGCGGGCGGTGGCGCTGTTCGGCGTGGCCGCCGAGCGGTTGCTCGGCCAGGAGCCCTGGGTGGTGGTGCCCTCGCTGGCGGGCAGGACGTTGCACGGGCGGTTGTTGACGGCGCTCGAGACGCGCCAGCCCGCTCGCTTCCTCGCCTCCCTGCCGCCGCGCTCCTGGGTGGAGGTGTCCGTCGTCCCCCTGCGCGACGAGCTGTGGGTGCTCGCCTCCGACATCACCCAGCGCGAGGAGGCCCAGGCCCTGGTGGAGGAGACGGAGAAGCGCTTCCGGCTGTTGGGCGAGCGCTTCCAGGTGGCGCTCGACTCCGCGCAGATGGCCGTCTGGGAGACGAACCTCGCCACCGGCCAGGTGTTCCGCTCGGAGGGGCATGACCGGCTCTACGGCTACCCCGAGCCGCTCGCGGAGTGGACCCATGAGAAGTTCCTCGCCTCGCTCCACCCGGAGGACCGTCCGGAGGTGGAGGCCCAGGTCACGGGCATCTTCCACAATGACGTGAAGTCCTACACGTCCACCTTCCGCACCCGGTGGCCGGATGGCACCTGGCACTGGCTGACCAGCCGCGCCACGGTGATGCGCGACGCCCAGGGCCGGCCCATGGTGGTGCGCGGCGCCATGCTCGACATCACCACCCTGAAGGAGACGGAGCTGGCCCTGCAGGAGGCGGTGCGCGTGCGCGAGGACTTCCTGTCGCTCGCCAGTCACGAGCTCAAGACGCCGCTCACCGGCCTGCTGCTGCAGATGCAGATGTTGCGGCGGCTGGAGGCGGACGTGGGCACCACGCCGCTGGACTCTCCCCGGGTGCGGGCGCGGCTGGAGGCCATCGAGCGGTTGCTGCGGCGCTCGAGCCTGCTGGTGGACAACCTGCTGGACGTGGGCCGCATGCGCCAGGGCAAGCTGGACTTCCTCTTCGCCACGGGGGACCTGTCCGCGCTGGTGTCCGAGCTGGTGGAGCGCACCCGCGACGAGGCGCGGCTCGCGGGCGTGTCCCTCACCTCGGACATCACCCCGTCGCTGGTGGGGCGCTTCGATCGGCTGCGGCTGGAGCAGGTGGTGCTCAACCTGCTGGCCAATGCCCTGCGCCACGGGGGGGGCCAGCCCATGGAGGTGCGGCTGGAGCGGACGGCCGGGGGCGCGCGGCTGGTGGTGCGCGACGAGGGGCCCGGCATCCCCGAGGCCGATCGCGAGCGCATCTTCGCGCGCTTCGAGCAGGTGAACGGCGTGGCACGCGCGGGCGGCCTGGGACTCGGCCTCTTCATCGTGCGGCAGATCGTCGAGGGCCACCGCGGCCGTGTGCACGTGGAGCCAGGGCCCGGCGGGCGGGGCGCGGCCTTCGTGGTGGAACTCCCGCTGTAACAACTGCAACAAGGCTTCGCGTCCAGGGATTCCCCGTCGCTCCGCCGCTCGTACTGGGTGTGTCAGGAGTCCAGTCGCGCTGGAAAGTCAAGACGACATTGCCTGTTGAGTGCAGTGCGATCAGCCGTCCTTTCGAGTGGGCGGGTTGCATTCGGCCCTTCAGAGCGTTTCTGATCTGTACCGGAGCTCCGGTCGTCTCACTCCAAGCCCCCAACGGAGGCAATCAACGCATGCAGCTCAACATCACCTTCCGCCAGTTCGGCTCGTCCGATGCCCTCAAGGAGTACGCGAAGGAGAAGGTCGAGCGGGTGAACAAGTACCTGGACAGGGCCGGTGAGGCCCACGTGGTGCTGTCGCTCGAGCGGCACCTGCACCACGCGGAGATCACCATCCACTCCGGCTCCTGGGTGCTGCGCGGCAGGGAGAAGAGCGAGGATATGTACGCGTCCATCGATCTCGCGATGGACAAGATCGAAGCGCAGCTGCGCAAGTACAAGGAGAAGATCAAGAACCACCACGGGCGCGAGCGCGTGCACCACCGCCAGGGGTTGGTGAACCAGCTCAAGGTGCGCCACAAGGTGTTCGAGCTGCCCGAGGAGATGATGGACGAGGCCGCCGAGGCCGCTCCCGCCGCGCAGCCCGCCACGAGCACGCCGGCCACCGAGCAGCTCGCGCAGTCCACCACGCGCATCGTGCGCACCTCGGAAATCACCGTGAAGCCCATGCCGGTGGACGAGGCGGTGATGCAGATGAACCTGATGAACCAGGACTTCTACGTCTTCCAGCACGCCACCACGCACGAGGTCTGCGTGGTGTACCGGCGCAAGGAGGACGGGCAGTACGGTCTCATCGCGACGCACGGCTCGGCGCCCGCGCCCACCGCGGGCTGAGCCCCTGGTGGGCCGTCCGCGGCCTGAGGGGTTTCGCGCCTTCACCCCCAAGGCCCCCGGAAGAGACACCACTCGTAGTCGACTACGAGTGGTGTGTGTATTTGTCTCACCCCGGTCGTAGTCGACTACGAGTGAGCGGTTGTCCGGAGCACTCCACCCGCGACATGGTGGTCCTTGGAGGTAGGGTGCGCGCATGCGCTCCACCCCGTCGCCACCGCGCCCACTCCTCGCTCCGCCTCCCGCCGAGGACTGGCCGCACCCGAGGGACCTCCCCCCTCTGCCGCCCGGCACGCGCATTGGCGGGGACGTGGTGGAGGGGGTGCTGGGGGCGGGGTGCTTCGGCGCGGTGTACCGGGTGCGCGGCCCCGACGGATATGTGGCCGCCCTCAAGCTGCTGCCGCTGGAGGGCGAGGAGCGGGCCCGGCGCGCCGGGCGTGAGCTGGCGCTGAGCGCGCGCCTGCACCATCCCAACCTCGCGTGCCTGCTGGGCGCGGGCTACTGGCCCGAGGACAAGCCGCGCTTCTTGTGGCTGAAGTTCAAGCGGGTGGAGGGCCCCACGCTGGAGCAGTGGGGGGAGGGGCCCGGACGCACCGTGGGCGAGGTGGTGCGGCGGGTGCTGGAGGTGGCGCGCGGGCTGGCGGTGGCGCACGAGGCCCGGGTGGTGCACCGGGACGTGAAGGAGGACAACATATTGGTGCGCGCGGCCGACGGGCAGGCGGTGCTGGTGGACTTCGGGGCTGGCTACCGCGAGGGGGAGGCCACCCTGACGCGGCGCATGTTTCCCCCGGGCGCGCCGCTCTACCGTGCTCCCGAGGCGTGGGTGTATGCCCGGGCGCACCGGGGCGAGGCCGGGGCGCACTACCGGCCCGGGCCGGGGGATGACTTGTACGCGCTGGGCGTCGTCTTCTACCGGCTGCTCACGCGCCGCTACCCCTTCGGCCTCACCGACGAGGGCGGGGTGGACGTGGAGGCGGTGGTGCACCGCGCGCCCCTGCCCCCGCGCCTCGTCAACCCGCGCGTGCCCCGGGCGGTGGAGGTCGAGTGCCTGCGGCTGCTGGAGAAGACACCCGGGGCGCGCCACCCGGACGCCGTGGCGCTGTGCGAGGCGCTGGAGGCGCTGCTCTCCCGCGAGGACGTGGAGCCGGAGGCGCTGCTGCACGAGGACGCCCCGCCACCGGCCGCACCGAGGCCCCGGGCGCGCCGGGCCCGGGGGCTGGCGGCGGTGGGAGGCACGTTGGCCCTGGTGCTGGGCGCCTGGTGGCTCACCTCCCGCCAGGAAGTGGCGCCCCCGGAGTCCCCGCCGGAGTCTACGCGCGCCGTGGCCCCGCCTCTTCCCGAGCCCCCCATCTCCGCGGCCGCCGCCCCGCCCGCGGCGCCCCGAAAGGACAGTGCCCCCGTGAAGCAACAGCCGCAGACGTCTGGCACCCGGGCCCCCGCGCGCCCCAAGGGCTGGGCCCACCCCGTGCGCAGCGCGTGCCTCGGCCTCACCGGCGCCGCCCTCCAGGCGTGCCTGGGCGCGCCGCAGCAGGTGCCGCCCGCGTACTCCGCCCCGCCTCCCCAGGCCTGCCCCGCCGGGGCGGTGGAGACCATGATGGGCACGCTGGGCTTCCGCCTGGGTGAAACGACGAGCGTGGAGTGGGGCGACGTGCGGGGCATGCCCGTGCGCGTGGACGAGGACACCCCCGTCTATGTGGTCGGCCACTGGATGGCGGGGGCCGACCGGCTGGGCCGGGGAGGCACGTTCGCGCTGCCGGGCCACACCCGGCTCTCCGGGCGGCTCTACGTGCACGAGGGGCGGGTGTACGGCCGCTTCACCGAGGCGCGCACGCCCGGCGGGGAGACGTACCCCATGTGCCTGGAGTTGCTCGACACGGACGACGATGTGGGCATGGAGCTGAGGTCCGGCAGCGGTCCCGGGAAGATGATGGTGGCCCCCGTCGCGGTGGTGCGGGTGGTGGACCATTTCGAGTAGGGGGTGTCCCGCTGGCGGGCCGGGCACGCACCGGACACGACCGGATGGGAAGTGTGGTAGGGCCCCACTTCCCCGGTTTCGTCCGCCCCGCGAGGAGGTCTCCGCCCATGCCCCTGCCGTCCACCGCCGCGCTGCTGCGGCTCGTGCTGCTGGCCACACCGCCGGAAGCCACCAGCGCGCGCCCGTCGCTGCCCGCCTGCGAGCCGGGCCCGCGCCACCTCGAGCTGACGGCGGACGCGCCCCAGCGCCCGCCCGAGGTGTGCATCCACCTGGGGTTGCCCACCACCTTCTTCTTCGACACGAGGCTCGCGCGCCTGGAGTTGCCCGGACGGGAGCGCTTCCGAATGCTCACGGACACGGCGGGCTTCGCGCTCGTGCCCACCGGGCCCCTGGCGGACGGGGAGCGGGTGGCGGTGACGGTGTATTTCCAGGACGGCGCGGCCCCCGAGAGCGCCACCTTCTCGCTGGTGGTGCACCCCTCGGCAGCCGAGCCGGAGGTGCAGGTGACGCGCCGGCCGCGCACGCTCGCCTCCTTGCGCGAGGGCGAGCAGCGGGCGCGGGCGGAAGCGCGGCAGTGCCGCGAGGACAAGGCCCTCCTGGAAACGGAATGCAGCGGGAAGGTGGGGCTGCGCGGCCTCATCGCCCAGGGGCTGCTGGGCGAGGGCGGCATCGTCGACAAGAACCTCGAGATGAGCGTCGTTTCGCGTCCGGGCAACACGCTCATCAGTACCAAGGCCCGCAGCTACCGCTCCGCCACCGGGTACCTGGAGGGCGGGCGCGAGGTGGTGCGGCTGGCCGTGGAGCAGGAGTTGACCAACAACGGCCATGCGCCCTGGACGCCCGCCGGTGCGCTGCTGCTGGGGCCCCGGCGCGCGGAGACGAAGGTGCTCGGCGTGTGGCCGCTGGAGCCCATTGCGCCCGGAATGAAGGTCCACGTCGTGGTGGAGGTGGAGGCGACGCTGGAGGCCGCGCGCGGCACCTTCACTCTCAAGCTGTGGGGCGAGGAGGGGGGCGGCCGGAGCGAGCTCTTCGACGGGGTGTCGTTTCCGTAGCGTGGACGGGGCGCACGCTGCCGGAGCCTCGTGAGGTGTCTCACATTGCGGACGGCCGGGTCAGACCCCCTCGTAACCTGAGAGGGAAAGGGAGGTCTCATGCTCATGCGGCGCTCGTTCCTCGCACGGAGGCTCGTGGTGTTCCTGGCATTGTTCTCTTCGGCCTGGCTCGCGTGCGTCGGCGGCCACATTCCGCCCTCCACGTTTCAGTTCGAGAAAGTCATTGATTACACACCTCCAGAGGGGGGCGGATGGAAGGCCGCCCAGGTGCTCGTCCTGCTGAGCAGGATTTCCCCCGCCTTCCCTCAATCCGCCACCTGCGACATCGAGGTGGGATTCCAACGGGTGCTCGTCTCCCGGAAGACATTCCCCTGAGTTCGACGACCTTCTGCTTTCACGGAGGCGGTAGGAAGATTGTGAAGACTTGCCTAGGAGCGACGAGGCACCTGACACATGAAGCTGGACCCCTTCACCGACGCGCTCGTTCGTCTCGTCCACTGCTACATCCCTCCGGGTCTCGAGACCTATGATCCCCGGTACAACGAGTCGGAAGAATACCAGCGGCTCACCCGGTTGCTGCTCGCCAACCAGCAGCCGTCGCCCACCTGGAAGGGCTTCACGCGGAAGGTCGTCGAGGCCTTCCCTGATTGTTACATCTGGGACGCGACCGTGCCCATGCATGAGCCCTGCAACATCGTCCGGGTTTCCCTGCCGGGATTCGTGGAAGGCGCCCCCCTATACGACAGCGTCGTGGTCCTGCGGAGCCAGCTCGCGCCGGTGTATGCCCTCTACGCGTCCCACCACGAGGACAGGAGCGCTGGGGGAAACTCCTGGTGGCGCTTCGCCCCCTTTCCCCCCGAGTACCAGGCCCACGAGGCGAAGCTCGCCGCCCTCATCGAGTCCACCCTGGGCTTCACCCGCCTGTCCCCCGAGGCCCTCCTCACTCCCGTGCCAGACCTCAAGCCACGCGTCGGCCACCACCCGTTGGGCGAGGCCGTGCTCGCCCACTGCCTCTTCACTCCAGAGCTCTGGTGAGCCGCCTCGCGGGCGCCGTCCAGGTGCTCACCGCGTGCGGTCAGCCGCGCTCCGTGCCAGTCGGGTGCAGGCGCCGCCAGTCCAGCCGTAGCGTGCGCCCCAGCACGAGCGAGTCCTGCTCGTGCAGCCGGGTCGTCTCGATTCGCGTGGGGCCGCGCCAGGTGCCGTTGGTGCTGGCGGTATCGATGGCCAGCACCTCCTCCCCCAGCCGGACCAGCAGCAGGTGCACGCGCGAGAGCGCGCCGAGCCCCTGCGAGAGACGGATGCCGCAGCGCTCGTAGCGCCCCAGCAGCACGCCCTGCCCCAGATGCTCACGCGAGAGGAAGTGCCGCTCCACCCGCCCCTCCCACTCCAGCCGCAGCTCGGCCCAGGGTGACTCGGGCTCCCCGGGCTCGCTCAGCGTCAGCAGCGCGCCCAGCGGGGAGATCTCCGTCTGGTAGGGCCGGCCGTCCAGCCGCCGACGCCCGGTGCGTGGAGGAGCAGCGGCCCCGGCGGAGCGCTGGTCCAGGAACCGGCGCGCGGGCAGTGCCCTCCAGGCTTCCTCGGCTCGCGCCGGCCAGGGGGCCTCGCCATGCCCTTGGAGCGGGAGGAAGAGGAGGGCGTACGGGCCCACGGCGGCGTAGAGCGGCCCCTGGGTCCTCACCGCCGCGTTGAACCGGCCGTCCTCGGTCATGAAGGGCCGCCCGGTGTGCAGCTCCCAGAGCCAGAGGAGCGGCGGGGTGCCGGGGGCGGCCGGGCCCGCGTGTGCCACCAGGTGCCGCAACGAGAGGGAGTCGCACCCCAGCCGCAGACCACAACCGGTATGCCGGCCGATGACCAGGGAGTGGCCGGAGCCGAGCCCCACCGCGTCCACCACGCGCGCGTGCACGTCCACCGCCGCCACGAGCACCATCGGGCGGCGGGCCTGGCGGGCCAACATGCTCAGCCACTCATGGGCGGCGATGAACGCCTCGCGCATCTCCAGAGGGGAGTAGAGGAATGGGGGCAGATCCGTTCCCCCCAGGTGGGTCTTGTGGTTTTCGTGCGGCATCCGTCACCGGTCAGCGCGTCAGGCGGCAGCGAGGGTCCCCGGTACACCACATCCGCCGTCGTCTCGTCCAGCCCCACCTCTCCGGTCCCCTCCACGCGCTCGGGAGGTCCCCCCGTAAGACACGCCCCTAGCGCTTGCCGTGCTCCGAGCGGGCGGTCCGCTTGGGGCCCGGCGCCTCCAGTCCGTGACCGAAGGCGAGCCGGCTCAGTCCCACGGGGAGCCGGCCCGGCGTGCCAATCTCCCCGAAGAGGGCGGCGGCGGCGGCCTCGGTGGCGGCGGGCTGGTACGAGTAGATGGCCAGCACGGCCCGGGCCTCGTCGGCTTGTTCGGCGAGGTAGGGCAGCCCCATGGACACCACCAGCACCGGGCGTCCGGTGGCGGCGGCCAGGGTGACGAGCTCGAGCTGGCGGGAGTTGATGATTCCCACCACCACCACGTCCGAGCCCAGGGCCAGGCGGCGGGCCTGCTGCCTCAGCACGGCGCGGCGGGCCGGTGAGGGCCACGTGGGCACGTTGAGCACCTGGGCGCCGGGCACGCGCTCGAGGATGGCCTCGCCCAGCGAGCGCTCCGGGGTGATGAGGCCCAGGCGCGTGCCGGGGGAGAGCGGGAAGTGCTTGCCGTCGGTGCGCAGCAGGGTGACGGCGGCGCGCGCGATGCGGTGGGCCACCTCGGCGTTCTCCGGCGCGGGGGGCGTGGCCAGGCGCTCCTCCAGGAGGGGCGGTGGCTCGAAGAGGCCGCGGCGCAGCTTGGAGGTGAGGATGCGGCGCACGGCCTCGTCCAGCCGGGCCCGGGGAAGCTCGCCGCTCCAGGCCGCCGTCATGAGGGCCTCGTACACCTCCGTCTTCTTCTCCGCGCGCCAGGGGACGAGCACCATGTCCGCGCCGGCCTTCACCGCCATCACCGCGGCCCGGCCCACGCCGTAGCGCCGGGCGATGGCGTCCATCTCCAGCTCGTCGGTGAGCACCAGCCCGTCGAAGCCGAGCCGCTGGCGCAGCAGCCCGTCCAACACCTGGGGGTGGACGGTGGCCGGCATGTCGTCGCCGGTGAGGCCGGGCACGGCCACGTGGGCCGTCATCAACCCGTCCAGCCCGTCCTGGATGACGGCGTGGAAGGGCTCCATCTGGGCGAGCACCTCCTCGCGGGACTCGCGCATGACGGGCAGGGCGGTGTGGCTGTCCGCGTCGGTGGAACCATGGCCGGGGAAATGCTTGGCCACGGTGACGAGCCCCGCGTCCTGCTGGCCGCGCACGAAGGCCCGCCCCAGCTCGGAGACGAGGGGCACCGAGTCGCCATAGGAGCGGATGCCGATGACGGGGTTGCGCGGGTTGAGGTTGACGTCCAGCACGGGCGCCAGGTTCATGTTGAAGCCCAGGCGCTTGAGGTCCTCCCCCTGGGCGAGCCCCGCGGCGTAGGCCAGCTCCGCCGAGCGGGTGGCCCCCAGCGCCATGTTGCCCGGCAGCACCACCACGTCCTCCTTCACCCGCACCACGTTGCCCCCCTCCTGGTCCAGCGCGAGGAAGGGGGGGATGCCATCGGCCAGCAGCTGGCGCAGGCCGTCGTTGAGGCGGGCCACCTGCTCGCCGCTGGCGATGTTGCGCCGGAAGAGGCACACCCCGCCCACCCGGCGGCCTCGCACCAGCGCCTCCACGGACTCGTCCACCGTGGTGCCGCCAAAGCCCACCATCATCAGCTGGCCCACCTTGTCCTCGAGGGACAGGCCCCCGAGGAGGTGCTCGGCACGGGCCCGGAGCACCTCGTCCGCCGAGGGCGGGGCGGGGGGAGGGGGCTGCTCGGCCTGGGCGGGGGCCTGGGGCCCGGAGGCCTCGGGCGGGCCGGCGGTGGTGGCACAGGCCCCCAGGCAGAGGACGAGCGGGAGCAGGAGTGCGCGGAGGGGCCGGGGGAACACGGTGGGGGTGGAGCCTAGACGAGCCCTTCGCGCCCTCCATTTTCTGGCCGGAGAAATGGGGCACACCCACCGTCATGGCTCCTGCCCCGCTTCGCCTGACGAGCAGATGACGGAGGAATCCACCCGGATGCGGACAGGGCAGGCAGGCGACCCTTGCGCGAATCCAGGCTCAGGAGTAATTGCCCGCACAGGCAGCGCCACCGCGGGAGCGCCAGCTTGCGAATCTCCGAGTTCCTCAGCCCAGAAGCCCTGATCGCGGACCTGCAGGCCCGCGACAAGCAGGCGGTGCTGCGCGAAATGAGCGCCGTGCTCGCCCGGGCCCATCCCTCCTTGAAGGAGGAGCGTCTCGTGGAGGTGTTGCGCGAGCGCGAGAAGCTGGGCTCCACCGGCATCGGCGAGGGCGTGGCCATCCCCCACGGCAAGCTGCCCGGGCTCACCAACCTGGTGGCCGCCTTCGGCGTGTCGCGTCAGGGCGTGGACTTCGAGGCCATCGACGGCAAGCCCACCCACCTCTTCTTCGCCCTGGTGGCTCCGGAGAACAGTGCCGGTGTCCACCTCAAGGCACTGGCGCGCATCTCGCGCCTCTTCAAGAATCCCCGCTTCCGCGCCTCCATCCTCGAGGCCACCTCGGCCGCGGACATCCACGCGCTGATCGTCCAGGAGGATGCCCGGCCCTGACTCGGGGCCGCGTCCGGCTCAGCGTGTGGCGGGAGGGGCTCCGCTTCCGGGGCTCGCTCCCGGGCTCTCCAAGAGAATGGTGACGGGGCCGTCGTTGACGAGCGCCACCTTCATGTCCGCCGCGAAGATGCCCGTGCCCACCGTGAGGCCGCGGGCGCGCAGCACCTCGCAGACGCGCTCGTAGAGGGCCTTGGCGCCCGCCGGCTCCATGGCGTCGATGAAGCTGGGCCGCCGGCCCTTGCGCGCATCCCCGTAGAGGGTGAACTGGCTGACGACGATGAGCTGCCGGGAGGTGTCCTCCAGGGAGAGGTTCATCTTGCCCGCGGCGTCCTCGAAGATGCGCAGCGTGGCGAGCTTCTCCGCCATCCACGCCACGTCGGCCTCGGTGTCCCCCTTGCCCACTCCGAGCAGCACGAGCAGCCCCGGGCCCACCTGGCTGACGCGCTCGCCGTTGACGGTGACGGAGGCCTCGAGGACGCGCTGGACCACTGCCTTCATGTCGTGCTCACGGGAGGGGGAGGGCGGGGTTGATTGCCCGTCCGGCGGGGAACGATCGGACCGCGGCCAACGTACCCAGGGCGGACCCCCCCAGGCAAACCTCGTGAACGCCGTGTGCCCGGGCTGGGTGAAGACGCGCATGGGAGGCGCGCACGCACCCCGAGGGGTGGAGGAGGGCGCGGACACGATCGTATGGGCCGCAACGCTTCCCCCGGAGGGCCCCTCGGGGGGCTTCTTCCGCGACCGCCGATCCATCCCCTGGTAGTCAGAGGCGCGCGGGCGTCTCCGTCCCTGGACGAGCCTGTCGGAGCCGCTCTCACTCCCCCGGAGTGCCGTCACCATGTCGTCACGGGTGGGCAGGCTCATTTCTCGGGAAACCCGCCTGGCCGCCTGCCCGTTTTCCCATGAAGAGAGCACTGGTCCACAGATGCGGTAACGCTTTGCCGCCTGGTGGAAGGCCGGGCGCCCATGAGGGCAGCTCCGGTGAAGTGTCTCCCTTGCCGCCCCCCAGTCCGCCTCCCATAATGGCCCTCACTTTTCCCGGAGAGCACGTGCAGGTCCACCGAGCCAGAACACTCTTGGCCGTGACGGTCGCCATTTTCGTCACGCTTCCGCGCGCGGGTTTCGGCGCGCCGGACGACAAGAAGCGCGCGGAGCGCGAGGCCCTCAGGGCTTCGCTGATGCAGGTGCTGCAGCGCGAGCCCCTCAACGCCAGCCGCGTGGCCGTCCACATGATGAGCCTCGATGACGGCAGCGTGGTGTTCAGCCACAACGCCGACGAGCTGCTCAACCCCGCCTCCAACGTGAAGCTCGTCACCTCGGCGGCGGCCCTCAGCACGCTGGGGCCCGAGTACCGCTACGAGACCGAGTTCCTCGTGGAGTCCGAGTCCGATGGCCTCAAGGCCAAGACGCTCTACGTCCGGGGCAAGGGCGACCCCTCCATCACCACCGAGCGCCTCTACGGCATCGTGGGCGAGCTCTTCCACACCGGCCTGCGCGAGGTGCAGGACATCATCGTGGACGACTCGTGGTTCGACGCCGAGCGCACGCCGCCCGGTTTCGATCAGGAGGACTCGGACCGCGCGTACATGGCGCCCACGGGGGCGTTGAGCCTCAACTGGAACGCGGTGGGCGTGTACCTGCGCCCCGGTGACACCCTCGGCGCCAAGGGCGTGGTGGAGGTGGAGCCGCAGAGCGACTTCTTCGTGGTGGAGAACACGCTGACCACCGGCAATGCCCGGGCGCGCCGCTTCTCGGTGGCCTCGGACGCCGCGGGGACGCAGCAGAAGATCATCGTGCGGGGCCAGGTGCCGCTCGGCGGCGCCTACATGAGCGTCTACAAGAAGATCGACAACCCGCCCATGTACTTCGGCCAGACGCTCAAGCAGATGCTGAACGCGCGGGGCGTGAAGGTGAAGGGCAAGGTGAAGGCGGGCCTCACGCCGTCCAAGGCGAAGCTGGTGTACGTGTCCCAGTCGGAGACGTTCGATCTCATCCTCAAGCGGCTCAACAAGCTCTCCAGCAACTTCGTGGCCGAGACGCTCCTCAAGACGATGGGCGCCGAGGCGCGGGGCGCGCCGGGCAGCTTCGCCAAGGGCATCGACGTGGTGGAGGACTTCCTCGCGCGCGAGGTGGGCATCCCCCGCGGCACCTACGTGATGAAGAACGGCAGCGGCCTGAACGACGCCAACCGCTTCTCCGCCGCGCAGTTCGACCGGATCCTCCGCTACATGTACGAGCGCTTCCCGCTGGCGCCCGAGTACCTGTCCTCGCTGGGCATCGCCGGCAAGGACGGCACGCTCAAGTACCGCTTCGACGGGACGGAGGCGGTGGGGCGGCTGCGCGCGAAGACGGGCACGCTGGAGAACGTGTCGGCGCTGAGCGGCTACGTGCAGGCGGCCGGTGGGGAGAAGTTCATCTTCTCCATGATGGTGAATGACTACCCGGGCCGCTCGGGCCCCGTGGTGCGCGGGCTGGACGCGCTGGGCGCGGGCCTGGCCTCGGTGGGCTCCACGATGGGCCCCGGGCGCGCGGTGGCGGAGCTCGGTGGCGAGCAGTCCAGCAGCCCCCAGGCGGAAGTGGTCAGCCGGGTGAAGACGTACCTGGCGCTGGGCAGCCAGCGGGATTCGCGCAACATCGGCTTCCTGCGCACGGCGTGGCGCAGCGAGAGGGACCCCGCGGTGCGGGCGGTGGTGGCCGAGAGCCTCTACCAGTCCAACCCGCAGGACTACCTCGGGGTGCGCACGCTGCTGGACAGCTACTCGGCGGGCACGGACGTGTATGGCCGGCTGCGCGCGGTGGCGCGGGAGCTGTCGGTGGACGTGCCGGGCCTGGGCAGCATGGTGGAGCTGGCGGCCAGCGGCAACGCCGAGGCGCTCTCGCGCGTCATCGAGCTGTCGTCGGCCGCCTCGGGTGACGCCACCTCGGAGACGGAGATGGCCGAGGGCCTGGGCGCGGTGGCGCGCACGGCGCCCGAGGAGCTGGTGCTGGCGCTCAAGGGCGCGTCCGCGAAGGACCGCGAGGTGGCCACCACGCTGCTGGCGCGCGGGCTGGTGCTGGCCGGCGAGGCGGAGCACCCCTTCTGGAAGGCGCTGAAGAAGAGCCTGGGCTCCACGGACACGAAGCTGGCGGAGTTCGCCCGCTCGCTGGATGGGGCGCTGTCGCGCAAGGTGGCCGAGGAGAAGGCGCCCAAGCCGGCGGTGGTGCCCGCGCAGGTGGTGGCTCCGGCCTCCGCCGTCCAGGTGGGTCCCACGGGTGCCGAGCGCACCGCCGAGACCCGTCCGGGCGGGTGAATCCAGCCCCTGGACGCTCGGCCGCCCTCCGTCCCAGCACCGGAGAGATGACCGGGTGAATCCCTGTTCAGGGGGGGACTCGCCCGGTATGCTATAGGGCGAGTCCGGTGGTGGGTGTTGGGCCCCCACCCGACGCAATGTGACCGGTCCGCGGTGGACCGGTCCTCGTGGAAAGGCAAGGCATCATGGCTGGAGGAGTCAACAAGGTCATCCTCATCGGCAACCTCGGCGCGGACCCGGAGGTGCGTTTCACCCCGGGCGGCCAGGCGGTCGCCAACTTCCGCATCGCCACCAGCGACACCTGGACGGACAAGAACGGCCAGAAGCAGGAGCGCACGGAGTGGCACCGCATCGTCGTGTGGGGGAAGCTCGCGGAGCTGTGCGGCGAGTACCTGAAGAAGGGCCGGCAGTGCTACGTCGAGGGCCGCCTGCAGACGCGGGAGTGGACCGACAAGGAGAACCGGAAGAACTACACCACCGAGGTGGTGGCCAACGCGGTGACCTTCCTCGGCGGCCGTGATGGCGCCGGAGCGGGCGCGGGCGGTGGCGGTGGTGGTGGCCGCGGCGGTGGCTACTCGCAGCAGCGCGGCGGGGGCCAGCAGCAGGGCGGTGGTTACGACGACTACGGTCCGCCCCCCATGGGCATGGACGAGGGTGGCGGTGGTGGTGGCGGCAACGGCGGCGGGGACGACGACATCCCGTTCTAGGGCCGAGCGCCCCGGCGCATGGAAGTGAAACGGCCGCTCCCGGGAGACCGGGGCGGCCGTTCGCCTGTCCGGAGCCCGGCGCGCGGGCTCCTGGAGAGGGGGGGGAGACTAGTGGTCCGACTCCACGCCCCGCGCCTGCATGATGCGGGCGCGCTCCTGCATGACCTCCTCGGTGCCACCGGCCTTGTAGAGCGCGAAGAGGGCGCCCCAGCCGATGCCGAGCAGCACGAGGAAGATGACGATGGACCAGGGCTCGAAGCGGCGCATGGAGCGCTCGGAGGCCAGCAGGCCCCAGCCCATGGCGAAGCCCTGGAGGCCGTTGGCCAGGTGGTAGGCCGTGCCCAGCACGCCCAGCGTGTAGACGGCGATGGTGGGCGGGTGCCAGTGCATCTCGTAGGCGATGGCGGCGAAGGGCTCGGGGCCGCCGTAGATGAGGTGCGGCTGGAGGAAGGCCAGCCAGATGTGGGCGCCCAGGAAGGCGAGCACGCCCAGGCCGGCCACGCGCTGAACGATGTACTTGAGGTTGCCGTAGTAGGGGTAGGCGAGGTTGTTCGGCTTGAAGCTGAACATGCGCACCAGGCCCCAGCCGGTGTGGAAGAGCAGCGGCAGGATGACGATGAGGAAGGTGAAGGCCTGAGCGAACGGGTTCTTGTACTGCGTCACCGCCGTCTGCCAGGCCGCGCCCCCGTAGAAGGCGGCGAGGTTGTCCCACAGGTGGTTCACCACCCAGATGCTCAGCGGCACCACGGCGAGGAACGAGCCCAGGCGGGACTGGAGGAGCGGTGTCTTCTGGGACTGGGAGAGATCGGAAGCGGTGGCGGCGTGCGTGCTCATCGGTACTCCGGACATCGCGCGGTTGGGGGCCGCATGAGTGACAGTCGGACGGACAGGGGGTTATAGCCGGTCCCGGGAGCGGGTGAGACTTTCCGCCATCAGATGGGCCAGCCGGGGCGCACGGAGGTATCAGCCGGGGTGATGCGTGCCAGGAGGCCCCGCTGGCTGGCGCCCGGCCGGGGGAGCCCGGGGGTTGAATGTCATTGGCGAGCGACCCGCGGGTGGGCACGCTACTTCCAGACCCTATGGCCGATGAACTCGTCAGTGGATTGTTGAAGGAAACCGACCTGCGCGTGGTGCTCGTCACCACCAGTGAGCTCTCCAGGCGGGCGCGCGAGCTGCACCGCTCCGCGACGGCCTCGGCCTCGTTGATGGCGGAGGCGCTCACCGCCGGGGCCCTGATGGCCTCGCTGCAGAAGAGCGACTCGCGCATCAACCTGCAGCTGGAGTGCGACGGGCCGTTGCGAGGCCTCTTCGTGGACGCGGACACCGCGGGCGTGCTGCGGGGCTACGCCAAGAATCCCCTCGTGTCCCACCTGGGCGCCGAGGGCGCGTACCACTGGCGTCCGGCGCTGGGGAACAAGGGCTACCTGTCGGTGCTGCGCGACCTGGGCGGGGGCGAGTACTACCGCTCGGCGGTGGAGCTCGAGGCCTTCGATCTGACCAAGGACCTGGAGCGCTACTTCTCCATCTCGGATCAGCTGCCCACGCGCGTCTACCTCACCGTGCTGCCGGGCGAGGCCAACGGCGTCCCCGAGCCCCTGGGCACCGTGGCCGGCCTGTTCCTCCAGCCGTTGCCGGACGGGGACCAGGCGGCCTTCCGGGAGCTGGGCGAGCGGCTCGCCAGGGACTTCGAGTCCGCCGTGAAGGCGCATGGGGCCCAAGGGGCGACGGCGCTCCTCAAGGCGCTGGTGCCCCAGCCGGACCTGGAGGTGATGTCGCGCTACCCCCTGTCCTTCACCTGCAGTTGCAGCAAGGAGCGGGTGAAGCGGGCCCTGGTGACCATGGGCCGGGCGGAGCTGGAGGACATCCTCGCCAACGAGGGGGAGGCCAAGGCGGACTGCCACTTCTGTACGACGCACTACGTCGTCACCGGGGAGGAGATTCGCGAGATTTTGGCGGAGATGGCCCAGGCCATGAGCTGAGCCGGGCTGGAGGGCGGGCAGGCGGGCTCCGGCGGGAGTGGCGGCACCGCGCGGCCCGGGGTATGACGCGGCCCGCACCCCAGACCGGAGTCCTCCCCGTGGCCACCAAGCGGGCAACGCCCACGAAGGCACCGCCCACCCAGGCAACGCCCAAGGGCACGAAGGGCAAGCCTTCCCAGAAGCAGCAGGTGGAGAAGCTCGTCTCCATCCCGTCGGACATGGTCCTCGCACCTCAGGTCGAGGCGCCGCGCCAGCTCACCGGGAGAGACCAATCCCGTTCGAACCGGAGCGTGCAGGAGCTGTCCTGGGCGGAGTTCGACCGCGCGGTGCAGACGCTCGCGCGCCACATCAGCCAGTCCTTCAAGCCCCAGGCGGTGGTGGGCGTGGCGCACGGCGGAGTGTTCGTCGGCGGAGCGCTGTCGAGCGCGCTCGGCTGTGACTTCTACCCGGTGCGCATCAGCCGCCGCAGCCGCGACAAGGGCGTGGCCAAGCCGAAGCTGAGCGGGGAGATGCCGCGCGAGCTCAAGGGCAAGCGCGTGCTCATCGTGGACGACGTCGTCTCCAGTGGCGACACGCTGGAGCTGGCCACCGCGCTGGCCCAGAAGGTGGGGGCGAAGGAAGTGAACACCGCCTCGCTGGTGGCGCGGCCCGGGGGCTTCGCCCCGAGCTTCTGCGCGCTGCCCACCGACGCGCTCGTCGTGTTCCCGTGGGACTACGAGGCCGTCACCGAGGACGGGCGCTTCGACGTGGACCCGGACAAGGCGGGCGCCTAGCCGGGAGGGAGGGCCAGGGGCGAGATGATCATCGGCACCGCGGGGCACATCGATCACGGCAAGACGTCACTGGTCAAGGCGCTCACCGGTATCGACACCGACAGGCTCAAGGAGGAGAAGCGCCGGGGCATCACGCTCGAGCTGGGCTTCGCGCACCTGACGCTCGACGACGGCACGGTGGCGGGCGTGGTGGACGTGCCCGGGCACGAGCGCTTCGTGAAGGCGATGGCGGCGGGCGCCGGCGGGGTGGACCTGGCGGTGCTGGTGGTGGCGGCGGACGAGGGCGTGATGCCCCAGACGCGCGAGCACCTGGACATCTGCCGGCTGCTCGGCGTGAAGGCCGGGGTCATCGCGCTCACCAAGTCGGACCTGCTGGCGGAGCTGGGCGCCGAGTGGCGCGCGCTGGTGGAGGCGGACCTGGCCACGTTGGTGGCGGGCACCTTCCTGGAGGGCGCGCCGGTGGTGCCCGTGTCCTCGAAGACGGGCGAGGGGTTGGACGCGCTGCGCGCCGCGCTCACCCGGGCCGCCCGGGGATTGAGCTCGCGCCCCGCGGAGGGCCCCGCCTTCCTGCCGGTGGACCGGGCCTTCACCATCAAGGGTTTCGGCACGGTGGTGACGGGCACGCTGCTGTCGGGCACCTTCGCGGTGGAGGACGCCGTGTCGCTGTTGCCGGGGCTGCCGGGACCGCTGCGTGTGCGCGGGCTGCAGATGCACGGCGAGGCGGTGCGGAAGGTGGCGGCGGGCCAGCGCACCGCGGTGAACCTGACGGGCGTGGAGCCCGAGGCGATTGCGCGCGGCATGGTGCTGGTGAAGGCCGGCGAGGTGCCCGAGACGCGCATGCTGGACGTGGAGCTGAGCCTGCTGCCCGCGGCGGAGGAGGGGCTTCCCAAGCGCCGCAAGCTGTTGCTGCACCTGGGCACCGCGCAGGTGGAGGCCACGGTGGCGCTGTTGGACCTGGAGAAGCTGGAGCCGGGAGAGACGACGCTCGCGCAGCTGCGGCTGTCCGAGCCGATGGCGGCGTTGCCGGGCCAGCGCTTCATCCTCCGGGGCTCGCGCGTGCTGCCGGGCCGGGGCGCCACGCTGGCCGGTGGGCGCGTGCTGTCCATCACCCCGCCGCGCCGCCGCAAGGGAGGCGCCGAGGTGGTGGCGCCGCTGCTGGAGGCGGACGCGGGAGGCCAGGTGACGTGGTTGCTGCGCCAGTCGGGCTACCGGGGCCTCACGCAGCAGGAGCTCTTCGCCCGCTCGGCGCTCGCGCCCAAGGTGCTCTCCCGGGCGCTGGAGTTGCTGGGTGCGCGGGGCACGGCGCTGCTGGTGGACCGGGAGAAGCGGCTGTACGTCTCGGGCGAGGTGTTCGAGGGGCTGCAGGCGCGCGCCCTGGCGCTGCTCGCGGCCTTCCACGAGCGCGAGCCGCTGCGCGAGGGCCTGTCGCGCGAGGAGCTGCGCCAGCGGCTGTCGGGCGAGCTGGACGCGCGCCTCTTCACCCGGGTGGTGCAGGCGCTGACGGACGCGGGGAAGGTGGAGGTGGACAAGGAGGTGGTGCGCCTCAAGGGGCGTGGGCGGACGCTGTCGCTGGACGAGGACGCGGCGCGCACGCGGCTGGTGGCGGACCTCTCCGCGGCGGGACTGGCGCCGCCCACGCTCAACGAGCTGGCCGAGCGGCTGCGGTTGCCGGCGGCCCGGGTGCAGGAGCTGCTCAAGGTGGCGGTGGCGGAGGGCCGGGTGGTGCGCGTCAGTGAAGAACTGTTCTTCGACACGGGGGCGCTGGCGGGATTGAAGGAGCGGCTGGTTGCCCACCTGCGCGAGAAGAAGGAGATTTCCACCCAGGCCTTCAAGGAGCTGGTGGGCCAGAGCCGGAAGTTCGTGATTCCCCTCTCGGAGTACTTCGACCGCGAGAAGGTGACGCTGCGGGTCGGAGAGAAACGGGTGCTGCGGCGCGCATGAGGACGAGGCGTTACAGCGAGGCGGCCCTGCGGGACCTCATCGACTCCTTCGGCAACCCCATGTACGTGGCGCATGGGGGCCGGGTGTTGGCGGCCAACGAGGCCTACCTGGAGATGCTGGGGCGGAGCCGGGAGCAGGTGGAGGGCCGCCTCTTCCTGGAGTTCGTGCGTCCGGAGGATCGGACGCGGCTGGAGGTGCGCCAGCGGCAGCGGGAGGAGGGGACGCTGAAGGAGCCGGATCCCCAGCGCTACCTGATGCCGAGGGCGGATGGGGGGACGCTGGAGGTGGCCTCCCACGTGCGGTACGTGGAGGTGGAGGGCGTGGGCGCGGCGATGCTCGTCAACTGCCTGGTGCTGGGGCAGCGGCCGGCGGAGCTGGCGGTGGCCGAGCGCCTGGTGGAGACGAGCGCGGAGCTCGTCGCGGCGCGCTCGGAGGAGGCGGTGCGGCGGGTGGCGCTGACGGGCCTCACCCACGCGGGCTTCTCCGCGAGCTTCCTGGTGCGGGACGGGGAGCGCTTCCTCGCGCGGGATGGAGCCCTGCCTCCGGAGGATGGGGCGCTGGGACTGCGGGCGCTGTCCGAGGGGCGGCCCGTGTTCGGCCCTCTCCGGGATGGAGCCACGCCCGTCTACCTTCCGCTGGGCACCACGCTGTCGGAGGTGCTGTGGGTGTGCGGGGTGGGGCTGTCCCCGTCCTACGGCTCGGTGCTGGCGCTCTTCGCCAAGGTGGTGGGCGCGGCCCTCACCGACGCGCGGCTGCTGACGGACGTGGAGCGGGGCCGGTGGGAGATGGTGGCGGTGGCCGAGGCGGCGCGCTTCGTCGCCCAGCCGGAGCCGCCTTCCGCCGAGGACTTCCTGTCGCGCCTGGCCTCGCTGCTCGGCGCGGAGGCCGTGCTGCTGTACGCGCCCCGGACGCCCGAGGGCGAGCTCGTCCTCACCGGGCAGGTGGGGCTGGATGGGGAGCTGAAGCAGGTGCTCGCCGCGCCGTTGGGAGGCCTGTCGCCGTCCGTGGTGGTGGCCCGGGGCGCGGTGCTCTCCAACGAGGCCGAGGAGCGCGCGCTGCTGGAGGCCACGGGCGGCCGTCTGGGCTGTGGCGCGGCGGTGCGCCTGGCGCATGGGGGCCACCCGCGGGGGCTCCTCCAGGTGTTGCGGGCTCCCGGGCGCCCCTTCGTCGGGGCGGACCTGCGGCTGCTGGGCACGCTGTCCGAGCTGTTGATGACGCTGTTGGATCAACGCCGTCTGCGCACCGAGTCCGCCCGGCAGCTCGCGGACACGCGCCTGCTGCTGGACCTGGCCCGGACCACCACCGCCACGCTGGAGGTGGCCAGCATCCTGGACGTGGCCTCGGACTTCCTCGTGAAGCTGCTGGACGTCTCCAACTGCTTCATCCTCCTGCACGACGAGCAGCAAGGGGTGCTGCGAGGCGCCGCCGCCTCCGCCACCCACCGCGACTTCTTCCGGGGCGTGGTGATTCCGGTGGATGAGACCGGCAGCGTCGTCGCGCGCGTGGCCCGCGAGCGCCGGCCGATCGCCGTGCCGGACCTGTCCAAGGTCGAGGGCATGGAGCAGCGCGAGCTCGTCCGCCGCTTCGAGGAGAAGGCCCTGCTGGCCCTGCCGCTCACCTCGCGCGAGGAGCTCATCGGCGTGGTGCTGCTGGACGACACCCGCCAGCCGCGCGACTTCGACACCGCCTTCGTCGAGCTGGCCGAGGCCACGTGCGGGCAGATCGCCCTGGCCATCGCCAACGCCCGGCTCTACGAGTCGCTCTGGGCTTCCTACGCGGAGCTGGCCGCCGCGCGCGCGGAGATGGTGCAGCGCGAGCGCTTCGCCGCGCTCGGCGAGCTGTCGGCCATCGTGGCCCACGAGGTGCGCAACCCGCTGGGCGTCATCTTCAACGCCGTGGCCTCGCTGCGCCGCCTGCTCAACAAGGCCGAGGGTGACGCGGCCATGCTGCTGGACATCCTCGCGGAGGAGAGCGACCGGCTCAACCGCATGGTGGGGGACCTGTTGGACTACACCCGCCCGCGGGAGACGATCCTCCAGGCCGAGGACGTGCCCCGGGTGTTGCAGGACGCGCTGGACTTCGCGCGCTCCCAGCAGCAGAGCATCTCCAACCGTGTCACGCTCGCCGTGGACGTGGCGGAGGACGTGCCTCGCGTGCCGATGGACCGGCGGCTCATCCGCCAGGCGCTCGTCAACGTGCTGGTCAACGCCATCCAGGCCATGCCGCAGGGGGGGGTGGTGCAGGTGCGCGCCCGCCGCGAGGCGCATGGCAACAAGGACGTGCTGCGCATCGACGTGGCGGACCAGGGCTGTGGCATCCCCACCGAGCTGGTGCACCGCGTCTTCGAGCCCTTCTTCACCACGAAGGCCCAGGGCACGGGACTGGGGCTCGCCGTGGTCAAGCGCAACGTCGAGGTGCACCACGGCGAGCTGGCCCTGGAGAGCACGCCGGGCCGTGGCACCACCTTCACCTTCCGTCTTCCCCTCACCCAGCCGACGAGTCTGCCGTGAACGACGCATCGACGCCCCTGACCCGTAGTTGCATCCTGGTCGTGGACGACCAGCGCAACATGCGAGCCACCACCGCGCTCCTCCTGCGCTCCGAGGGTTACACGGTCCTCGAGGCCGCCACGGGGGAGGATGCGCTCACCACCCTGTCGAGCAACAGGGTGGACTTGATGCTGACGGACTTGAAGATGGAGCCCATGGACGGGCTCACCCTGCTGAAGAAGGCGCTGGAGGTGGCGCCGCGCCTGCAGGTCATCATGATGACGGCCTTCGGCTCCATCGAGAGCGCGGTGGAGGCCATGCGCCAGGGGGCGTTCGACTACGTCACCAAGCCCTTCAAGGAGGGCGAGCTGCGCTACCGGGTGGAGCGCGCGCTGGAGCGGGCCCAGCTGCAGAGGACGGTGGACCTGCTCGCCGACGAGTTCAACGAGCGCCACGGCCTGAGCGCGCTGGTGGGCCGCAGCGCGGCGATGCGAGAGCTGACGTCGCGCCTGATGCGCGTGGCGCAGAGTGACGCCACGGTGCTGGTGCAGGGCGAGAGCGGCACGGGCAAGGAGCTGGTCGCCCGCGCGGTGCACGCGCACAGCCGGCGCAAGGACAAGCCCTTCGTCCCCGTCAACTGCGCCGCCATCTCCGAGACGCTGCTGGAGAGCGAGCTGTTCGGCCACGCCAAGGGCGCCTTCACCGGTGCGGTCCGGGCCCGGCGGGGGCTCGTGGAGGAGGCGGACGGTGGCACGCTCTTCATCGACGAGGTGACGGAGACGACGCCGGCCTTCCAGTCCAAGCTGCTGCGCACGCTGCAGGAGGGCGAAGTGCGGCGCGTGGGCGAGTCCACCTCCACGAAGGTGGACGTGCGGATTGTCGCCGCCACCAACCGGGACATCGAGCTGGAGGTGCGCGAGAAGCGCTTCCGGCAGGACCTCTACTACCGGCTGAACGTGGTGACGCTGCGGGTGCCGCCCCTGCGCGAGCGCCTGGAGGATGTGCCCGAGCTGGCCGAGCACTTCCTCAAGCGGGCCAACGCGCGCAGTCCCAACCCGAAGCGGCTGTCGGAGGCGGCGGTGGGGCACCTGACGGGCTACAGCTTCCCGGGCAACGTGCGCGAGCTGGAGAACCTGGTGGAGCAGGCGGCGGCGCTGGCCGAGGGCGTGGAGCTGCTGCCCGAGGACTTCCCGCTGCGCCCCAACACCCGCGTGGAGGTCAGCGGCCCGGTGGGGAGCCCGCCAGTGCCCGCCCTGGACCTCAGCACGCGGATGCCCACCCTGGCCGAGGCGGTGGAGGAGGCCGAGCGGCGGGCCATTGCCCAGGCCCTGGAGAAGCACGGGGTGGACCTGGGCCGCGTGGCCGAGGAGCTGGCCGTCTCCTCCACGACGCTGTGGCGGAAGATGAAGCGCCTCAACCTGCGTCCGTCCGGAGCGGATCATCGGGACTGATTCCGCACGGCGGATGTCGGGTAGGGCACACCCCGCCAGGAATGAAATGCCCCTTCAATCCTGAAAAGCGGAAGTGCTTGAGATGATTGCGGATTTTCACTTCTGCAAAGGGATTGCAGGATTGCAATGCGAGGAGGGCGGCGCTGGGGGCCTGTCCGAGTGCTAAGTGCTTGAAGTTACTGGAGTCTGAGATTCCAGGAGTGCTGGCACGGCGAGTGCTAAAGCATGCAACCGGAGCACGTCGATGTAGCGCTGAAGAGGTTCCCCCCCACCACTTCAGTGTCTCCGATGAGCTTAATTTAGAAGAACCCGCGGCCCGGTCCCCTTCATGAGGGTGCCGGGCCGCCTTCTTTTGGGCTCTGGGCGAATCCCGCTTTTCACTTCTGCAAGGGCATTTCAGGGTTGCAATGCAGGGCTGCAAACCGCCGGGGAGGGGAGGGCGGGCCCGAGACGCCAGATGCCCGGAATCACTGGACATTCGAGGCCCGGAAAGGCTGGCACGGCGGCTGCTATAGGTGGATACAGAGCACGTCGAAGTGAGGCTGAAGAGGTTCCCCCCCACCGCTTCAGCACTTCCGGTGAGCTTCCGAGAAGAACCCGCGGCCCGGTCCCCTTCATGAGGGTGCCGGGCCGCCTTCTTTTCGGGCCTCGAAATCCACGGTTGGGGTCTTTTCACTTCTGCAAGGGCATTTCAGGGCTGCATTTCAGGGCTGCAATGGCGCGGTCGGCGCCGGAGCGGCCCCTACGCCAGATGCTCGGAATCATTGGACATTCGAGGCGCGGAGGGGTTGGCACGGTGGGTGCTAAAGCGTAGAGACGGAGCACGTCGAAGCGAGGCTGAAGTGGTTCCCCCCCACCCCTTCAGCACCTTCCGGTGAGCTTCTTGAGAAGACCTGCGGCCCGGTCCCCTTCCTGAGGGTGCCGGGCCGCCTTCTTTTCGGGCCCTGGGGCCCAGAGCGCTCCCTTCCACCACGCGACGCCGAGCCTTTTCACTTCTGCAAGGGCATTTCAGGGCTGCAATGCAGGGCTGCAATGGCGCGGTCGGCGCCGGAGCGGTCCATGCGCCAGATGCTCGGAATCATTGGACATTCGAGGCGCGGAGGGGCTGGCACGGCGGGTGCTAAAGCGTGGAGACGGAGCACGTCGAAGCGAGGCTGAAGTGGTTCCCCCCCACCCCTTCAGCACCTTCCGGTGAGCTTCTTGAGAAGACCTGCGGCCCGGTCCCCTTCCTGAGGGTGCCGGGCCGCCTTCTTTTATACGCTCCAGGATTCGCGCCCGGGCCATGGCGCGGAGGAGGGGCCTTCCGACATGCGCGATGCACACGGTGATGTGCCGGGGCTGCGGCCGGGGCGGGTGGAGGACCATGCCGCCTTCGTCCGGCTCTTCGGGGAGCTGGGCGTGGAGGAGCCACCGCCCCCGTTGGACGTATGGGTGTCGGACCTCGTGAAGCGAGCCTTCTTCCTGGACGGACCGGAGGGGGTGGCCGCGTACGCCCTCGTGGATGTCCTGGGGGAGACCGGCTACGTGGTGAACGTGGTGGTGGCGCCGGAGCAGCGGGGGAGGGGGTTGGGGCGGAAGATGATGCGGGAGCTCGCCGCCTGGTTCCGGACGAGGGGCTGCCGCGAGTGGATGCTGTACGTGAAGCCGGACAACGAGCCGGCGGTGGCGTTGTACGGCTCGGTGGGGATGAAGGCGGGGCGGCTGGAGACCACCTGTCGCCTGTCGAGGGACCACCTGGAGGCCCTGCCGTTGGCGCCCGCGGAGCTGGAGGTGGTGCCGGTGGCCGAGCCGGACTTCGCCTCCCTCACCCAGGCCTTTGGGCTGGTGCCGGGCAAGCTGGCCCGCTTCGCCACGTTGAGCTCGCACCGGTTGCGGCGCCTGACGGATCCGCAGCACCCGGAGGTGGCCGGGCTGGGGCTGATGGACGTGCGGGCCCAGGCGCGCGTGCTGATGCCCTTCTTCGCGGCGACCCCCGCGCACGCGCGAGCGCTCCTGGAAGCGGCCTTCCTCGAGCTCGGGAGCGGGGAGGAACTGCGCGTGGTGACTGGGGACGCGGAGCTCGGGGCCCTCCTGCAGGAGGCGGGAGCGCGGGCCGTGCTGCGGACGCTGATGATGAGAGGGCCTCTGCCGGACCCGCAATGAAAACGCCCGGGCGGAAGCCGCCCGGGCGTGGGTGAATCAGGAGAAGCGGAGGCTCAGCGGGTGAACAGCGTGCCGGCCTGGGCGATCCACTCGGTGAGGGGGCCGGGCAGGATGCCGAGCAGCACCACGGCGGCGGTGGAGACCACCAGGGCCAGCTCGGTCATCCAGCTGCGCTCGAGGGTGTGAGCGCCCTCGGGCACGGGCCGCATGTACATGTAGACCACCACGCGCAGGTAGTAGTAGGCGCCGGCCGCGCTGGAGAGCACCGCGATGATGGTGAGGCCGACGAGGCCCGCGTCCACGGCGGCGCGGAAGAGGATGAGCTTTCCGATGAAGCCGATGGTGGGCGGGATGCCGGCGAGCGACAGCATGAAGGCCGCCATGGCGAAGGCCCAACCCGGACGGCGCTGAGCCAGGCCGCTGAAGCGCTCCAGATCCCAGGCGGTGCCCTTCTCCTCGTCCTCGCGGCGCTCCAGCAGGGAGACGACGCCGAAGGCGCCCACCGCGGTGAAGGTGTAGGCGAGCAGGTAGTAGAGGATGCCGCGCAGGGCGTCGACGCGGGCCACGTCCTCGGGGCTGGCGCCGACGAGGGCGGTGGGGCCGAGCAGCTTGAACTCCTGGCCCGGGGCGGAGACGAAGAGGGCCGCCACGCCCAGCAGCAGGTAGCCGGCGTGGGCGATGGAGGAGTAGGCCAGCATGCGCTTCACGTTGCGCTGCGGGATGGCCAGCAGGTTGCCCGCCACCATGGTGAGCAGCGCCAGGGTGGAGAAGATGGCGAAGGGCAGCTGTGCGTCGATGCCACTGCCCACGCTGATGAACACGCGGACCAGGGCGACGAAGGCGGCGGCCTTCACACCGGCGCTCATGAGCGCGGTGACGGGAGTGGGAGCGCCCTCGTACACATCCGGCGTCCACATGTGGAAGGGCACCGCGGCGACCTTGAAGGAGAAGCCGGCGGCCACCAGCACCGCGCCCGTGTACACGAGCGCCGCGTTGTTGTTGGCCATGGCCGCGCGCAGCGGGCCCGCCATGTCCGACAGCAGGGTGGTGCCGGTGGCGCCGTAGAGCAGCGCCGAGCCGTACAGCAGCACCGCCGAGGAGAAGGCGCCGAGGATGAAGTACTTGAAGCCCGCCTCGCTGGGCCGCGTGCCGCGCCGCAGGTACGACGTCAGCGCGTAGGTGGCGATGGAGAGCACCTCGACGTTGACGAAGATGGTGATGAGCTCGTTGGACAGGCCCAGCAGGCTCATGCCCGCGCCCGCGAAGAGCATGAGGGCGTAGAACTCACCGCGCTCGGCGCCGCGCTTGCGCAGGAAGCCGGCCGCGGTGAGCGAGGCCAGCGCCAGCGACACGCAGACGGTGAACGTCAGGAAGCTGGAGAAGGGATCCATCGCCCCGAAGCCGAGAAACACCGCGCGGGCCGGCTCGCTCAGCAGCGACAGCGACACGATGCCGGCGATGACGGACGTGGCGGTGGACAGCACCGCCTGGTAGCCGCGCGACGAGTGGGCGGAGAGGAACACCTCCGACAGGAGCAGGATGCAGGCTCCCACCACCAGGATGATGGCGGGGAGCATCGGAAGGAAGTCTGCCGACGTCAGGTTGGGCAGGTTCATGGTGGAGACTCTCGACTAGCGCCGATCGGCGAGCGGGCCCGGCGTCGGGGCGTTGGGAGCAGCGGCCAGGCCGGCCGGGGGCAGGCCCATCACCGAGATCTGCACATCGCTCGGGCGCACCTGGCTGCCGGGGATGCCCAGACCGGCGCGCTGGAGGAAGCGCTCGGTGGAGGGGTTGATGCGATCCAGGAAGGGCTGCGGCATCAGGCCCATCACCAGCACCAGCACCAGGAACGGGGCCACGGTGGCGAACTCGCGCAGGTTCAGGTCCGTGAGGCCCTGGTTCTCGCGGTGGGTGAGGGGGCCGAAGAACACCTTCTGCACCATCCACAGCATGTACGCCGCGCCGAGGATGACGCCCAGGGTGGCGAAGGCACCAAAGGCCATGCCGAGGCTGCTCTTGAAGGTGCCCAGCAGCACCAGGAACTCGCCCACGAAGCCGTTGGTGCCCGGCACCGCCACGGACGAGAAGGTGATGATGAGGAAGGACGCCGTGTACACCGGCACCACCTTGGCGATGCCGCCGTAGTCGGACATCAGGCGGGTGTGGCGCCGCTCGTACAGGAAGCCGAACAGGAGGAACAGCGCGCCCGTGGACACGCCGTGGTTGAGCATCTGGTACGCGCTACCGGTGGCGCCCTCGGCGGTGAGCGCGAGGATGCCCAGCATGCAGTAGCCCAGGTGGCTCACGGACGAGTAGGCGATGAGCTTCTTGATGTCCCGCTGCGCCAGGCACATGAGCGCGCCGTAGACGATGCCAATCACCGCCAGCGTGGCCAGCATGGGCCGGGCCTGGTGCGCGGCGGACGGGAAGAACGGGATGGCGAAGCGCCAGAAGCCGAACGTGCCCATCTTCAGCATGACGCCGGCCAGGATCATCGAGCCGGCCACGGGCGCCTGCACGTGGGCGTCGGGCAACCACGTGTGCACCGGCCACATCGGCACCTTGATGGCGAAGGCGATGGCGAAGGCGGCGAACAGCCAGGGGCCCCAGCGGTACAGGATGCCGGCCATGCCCGGCAGCGACGCGCAGTCACCCCCGGTGCCCGTGCACGCGGCGATCTGCGAGTGGGCCGCCGTCAGGCTGTTGTAGATGGTGGCGTAGTCGAAGGAGCGGCTGCCCGGGGTGCTGCTGATGAAGTAGAGGGCGACGATGGCCACCAGCATGAGCAGCGAGCCGGCCAGCGTGTAGAGGAAGAACTTCACCGCCGCCATCTGGCGATCCTCGGCGCCCCACACGCCCACCAGCAGGTACATGGGGATGAGCATCGCTTCCCAGAAGATGTAGAAGAGCAGCACGTCCAGCGACACCAGCGCGCCGAGCATCACCGTCTGCAGCACGAGCAGCGCGAGGTGGAACTCCTTCACGCGCTCGGTGATGTACGTCTGCGAGGCCATGACGACCAGGGGCCCCAGGAAGACGGTGAGCAGCAGCAGGCTGACGGCCAGGCCGTCCACGCCGATGTGGTAGCTGACGCCGAGCTGCCCGAGCCACTGGGTGCGGTACTCGAGCTGGAACTCGGCGCCGGCCGGGTCGAAGCGCAGGTAGGCCCAGACGCCGAACACCAGGTCCACCAGCATGCCGATGAACGTGATGGTGCGGATCTGCCCGCGCTCGGCGCCCGGCAGCATCCACACGAGCGCCGCGAACAGCAGCGGCAGGTAGACGACGAGGTTGAGCAGATGGGTATCGAAGAAGCTCATTTCATCACCAGGATGAGCGCGTACACCGCGCCGCCGAGCAGGGCCAGGGCCATCACCGCGGCATAGGCCTGTGCGTCTCCCGTCTGCACGTAACGGAGGGCGCTGCCCAGGCGGGCCGTGACCCACGCGGTACCGCGCACCGCCACCGTGTCGATGAGGAGGGTGTCCACCAGCTTGTAGAGGATGGCGCTCACGTTCTTCACCGGCCGGATGACCAGGAACTCGTAGGCCTCATCCACATAGAACTTGTTCTGCGTGAAGCGCCGCACCGAGCGGGCGAAGGCCGGAGCCGGCTGGCCCACCCGCGACGGGAAGTACTTCAGGTACATGAAGCCGGCCGTCGCGCCGCCCGCCAGGGCCACCAGCCACGCCTTCAGGTAGTCGATGAAGCTCGGCACGCTGTGGTCCAGCGCCACCTCACCGCCGCGAGCGGCGATGCGCTCGGCGCTGGAGAACACGGGGCCGAGGAAGTTCTCCATCACCGGCTGCATGACGCCACCCCGGCCCGGCATCAGCGGCAGCGCCTGGAAGAGCGCGACGACGCTGAGGAACGCGAGAATCCACAGGGGCGCCGTCATCCGCCAGTCGCTCTCGTGCGCGTGGGGAATCTTCGCCTCCGGCGAGCGCTTGCCCTCGAAGGTGAGCAGGTACACGCGCGACATGTAGAAGGCGGTGCAGGCCGCGATGAGCAGGCCCACGTAGTAGATGGCGCCCGAGGCCCACTCGTACCCATGCAGGTGGTTGTGGTGGATGCCGTGGAAGATGGCGTCCTTGGAGAAGAAGCCGGAGAGCGGGACGATGCCGGTGATGGCGAGCGTGGCCACCAGGAAGGTGAACCACGTCTGCTTCATCTCGTGGCGCACGCCGCCCAGCTTCTTGATGTCCGTCTCGTCCGCGTTGCCGTGCATGACGCTGCCGGCGCCGAGGAAGAGGCAGGCCTTGAAGAAGGCGTGGGTGACCAGGTGCAGCACGGCCGCCCAGAAGATGCCCATGCCCACGCCCATGAACATGATGCCCAGCTGGGACACGGTGGAGTAGGCGAGCACCTTCTTGATGTCGTCCTGCGCGAAGGCGATGAGCGCGGCCAGCAGCGAGGTGATGGTGCCGATGATGGCCACCGTTACCATGGCGGTGGGGCTGAGCACGAGCAGGAAGCTCATGCGGCTGAAGAGGTAGACGCCCGCGGTCACCATCGTCGCCGCGTGGATGAGGGCGGAGACGGGCGTCGGGCCGGCCATGGCGTCCGGCAGCCAGACGTACAGCGGGAACTGGGCGCTCTTGCCCGCCGCGCCGAGCAGGAACAGCAGCAGCGCCACCGTCAGCACGCCACCGAAGGTGCGGCCCGCGAGCGGGCCCTCGGAGATGGGCGTCTCCAGGCTGACGCCACCCTGGGCCTTCTCCGCCGTCACGTGCAGCGCGTTGGCCATGGTCTCCAGACCCTGGAAGACCACGGGGCCCTTCTGCTGCAGGCCCTCGCGGAAGCGCACCTGCGCCGTCTCCGGGTTGCCGCCCACCATGCTGAAGTTGGCGCCGGTCGCCTGGGTGTTGAAGGCACTGACCAGCAGGACGACGAGGAAGGTGGCGATGAGGAACGCGAAGTCACCGATGCGGTTGGTGACGAACGCCTTGCGGCCCGCCCACGCCTTGGCCGTGTCCGAGTACCAGAAGCCGATGAGCAGGTAGCTGGCCATACCGACGCCCTCCCAGCCCACGAAGAGCAGGACGAGGTTGTCGGCCAGCACCAGCGTCAGCATCGCCGCGACGAACAGGTTGAGGTACGCGAAGTACCGCCAGTACCCATCGTCGTGGGACATGTAGCTGGTGGAGTACAGGTGGATGAGGAAGCCCACGCCGGTGATGACCAGCAGCAGCGTCCCCGACAGGTGGTCCACCAGCAGGCCGAAGTTCACCCGGAAGGTGCCGGCCGAGAACCACGTGCCGAAGTCATGCCCGAAGGCGTAGCGGATGGTGCCCGAGGAGAAGGCATTCTCCATCGTCACCGCCTGCGAGGCCTCCAGCGGGCTCACCGACAGGAACGCCGAGAGCGACAGCAGGAAGGAGCCCGCCACCGTGGCGCAGGCCACCAGATAGACGTTGGCGCGGCCGAGCATCCGGCCAAACACGCCGCAGATGAACGCGCCCAACAGGGGCAGGGCGATGATCAGCCACAGGGCGGCGGGATCCAGCCGCAACTGAAGGAGGAATTGCTTGAGATCCATGGGCGGAGAGCTCGCTTGGCGGAATGAGGTGCCGGAACGTCAGTGTTTCATCGTCCGGATTTCTTCGATGCTCACGGTGCCCCGGCTGCGGAACACGGCGATGACGATGGCCAGACCGATGGAGGCCTCGGCCGCCGCGACCGCGATCACGAAGAACGCGGAGACGTGGCCCGTCAGGTGGCCGTTCTGCCTGGCGAAGGCGAGGAACGTCAGGTTCGCCGCGTTGAGCATGAGCTCCACGCACATGAACACCACCAGCGCGTTGCGGCGGATCAGCACGCCGAACATGCCGAGGCAGAACAGGGCGGCGGCGAGGATGAGGTAGTAGGAGATCGGGACCATGGCCGTGTGAAGGGCGAGCGCCGCCCGCCTTCTAGCAGAGGGTTGAAGAGGACGGGCTCAAATCCGCGACTTGGCCACCACGACCGCGCCCACCATGGCCACCAGCAGCAGCAGGCTGACGGCCTCGAAGGGCAGCAGCCACTGGGTGTAGATGACCTGGCCGATGGCCGGCAGCGTGCCGAAGCCGCTCGCGACGGCCTGGGCTCCGGTGAACGTCGTCGTGGACGCCGGCATCCGCCAGATGGCCATCACCAGCACCACCAGCAGTCCCGCCGCAGCGGCCCCACCGGCAATCCTCGAGACCGTCAGCCGCGGCCCGGACGAGGGGGTCTCGCCCAGGTTGAGCAGCATGATGACGAACAGGAAGAGCACCATGATGGCGCCCGCGTAGACCAGCACCTGCAGCACCGCCACGGTGTGGGCCCACAGGAGCACGTAGATGCCGGCCAGGAAGAAGAACGTGGCCACCAGCGACATCGCCGAGCTGATGGCGCTCTTGGCGAAGATGACCATCCCGGCGGAAAGCAGCGTCAGGAGCGCGAAGGCTCCGAAGAGAACCAGCTCGACGTTCACGACCAGTCTCCGAACGCGCCCCAGGGCTTGTCGCCGAACGGGCAGCGGTGCTCGCGGATGTGCGCCTCGAACTCGTCACGGAAGCGCATGAGGAAGGAATGGGTCGGCAGCGCCGCGGCATCGCCCAGCGCGCAGATGGTGTTGCCCAGGCCGATCGGCGGGTAGGGCGCGATGGAGGACGCCACGTTGGAGAGGATCTCCACGTCGCCCGGCTCGCCCCGGCCCTCTTCGATCTTCCGCAAGAGGCGGGTCTGCCAGGGCGTGCCCTCGCGGCACGGCGTGCACTGGCCGCAGGACTCCTCGGCGTAGAAGCGCGCCACGCGCCACAGGCTGCGCACCATGCAGGTGGTGTCATCCATGACGATGACGCCGCCGGAGCCCGCCATGGTCTGCTTCACCTTGACGGCCTCGAACTCCATGGCCACGTCCAGCTCGTCCGGGCTGAGGATGGGCGCCGAGGAGCCGCCGGGAATCACGGCCTTCACCTTGCGGCCCGGGGGCAGGCCCCGCCCGTACTTGTCGTCGAAGATGAGCTGGTTGAAGGTGGCCTCGAGCGGCACCTCGTACACGCCCGGGCGGTTCACCGTGCCGGAGAGGCACACCAGACGCGTGCCGCCGGACTTGTCGGTGCCCAGGCCGGCGTACCAGGCCGGGCCGCGCGTGAAGACGTGGGGCACGCTGGCGAGCGTCTCCACGTTGTTCACCACCGTGGGGCAGCCGAACAGGCCCACCACCGCGGGGAACGGCGGCTTGAGCCGGGGCCAGCCCTTCTTGCCCTCGAGGCTCTCCAGCAGCGCCGTCTCCTCGCCGCAGATGTAGGCGCCCGCGCCGCGCACCACGTAGCAGTCCAGCTGGTAGTCCTTGCCCAGCACCTTCTTGCCGAAGATGCCGGCGGCGTACGCCTCGCGGATGGCCGCGTTGGTGCGCTCCGCCTGGAACTTGAACTCACCGCGCAGGTACACGTAGCAGGTGTGCACGCCCAGCGCGTAGGACGCGATGGCGATGCCCTCCAGCATCATGTGCGGATCATTCTCGAGGATGTAGCGGTCCTTGAAGGTGCCCGGCTCGGACTCGTCGCCGTTGACGGCCAGGTACTTGGGCTTGGGGCTGTCCTTGGGGACGAAGCTCCACTTGAGGCCCGTGGGGAAGCCTGCGCCGCCGCGGCCGCGGAGGTTGGACTTCTTCACCTCGTCGATGATCTGCGCCGGCGCCATCTCCAGGGCCTTCTCCAGACCCTTGTAGCCGCCACGCTTCTTGTACTCGTCGAGCTTCCAGGAGTTGGGCTTCCCCCAGGCCGCCGAGATGAGCGGTTCGAATGCCGTTGTCGCCATGGAATCAGGTTCCTTGATGGAGGAGGTCAGGAGAGCTTGTCGAAGATCGCGTCCAGCTTGGCCTTCGTGAGGCTCTCGTGGTGGTCCTCGTTGATTTGCAGGCACGGCGCGGTGCCGCAAGAGGCGAGGCACTCGGTCTCGCGCAGGGTGAAGCGCTCGTTCGCCTCACCGGCCTTCAGCCCGAGCTTCTGCTCCAGATAGGCGAGCATCTTCTCCGCGCCCCACAGGGCACAGGAGAGGTTGGTGCAGACGTCCACCACGTACTTGCCGGGCTTCTTCAGGTGGTACATCACGTAGAAGCTGGCGACTTCGTAGGCGCGCTCGGGCGTGACGCCCAGCCGGCTGGCGACCAGCTTGAGTCCCTCGGGGGGCAGCCAGCCTTTCAGCTCCTGCAGCAGCCGCAGCGCGGGAAGCATCGCGGCGCTCTTACGATCGGCCGGGTAGTGCGAGAGAATCTCGGCGATCTCCGCATCGAACTTCTTCTGCTCTTCGGGGGTGAACAGGGGCTCCGCCATGGCGGGCGCTTCGTAAGTCCCGAAAGGCTTCGTTGTCAACATAAACCCACGGCGCTACACTCAGAGCCATCAGCGAAATGCCGAGCGATTTCAAGCCCTTGTTATGAACCGGGGATCAGACGACAAGCGCGACGAGCCCCGGGTGCCCCTGGTGTTGAGGGTGCAGTTCCCGAATCAGGAGCGGATGGTGGCGGTCACGGAGAACCTCTCCAAGGGGGGGATCTTCGTGCAGACCGACCGGACCTTCACGCCCGGACAGGAGCTGGGACTGGCACTTTCTTTCCCGGGGCTCATGAATCCGGTACAAGTCGTGGGGACGGTGGCCTGGGTCCGGCCGGCATCCGAGGATGCTCCAGGTGGTGTCGGCATCCGGGTGGTGCGCGATCAGGACCGGCAGCGATTGGGTGAAATCTTGAGCTCGGCAGGACAGACCCGCGCGTCGGACCGGACGGCCCTCCCCGCCGAGGGCTACCGTGTGCTCATCGTCGAGGACAACCCGCACATCGTCGAGATGTACAGCTACGTGCTCAAGAAGCTGGCGAGCGGCGAGCTGGCGGGCAAGGTGCCGCTGGAGGTCCACTTCTCGCCGGACGGGCACCACGCGCTGCAGGCGCTGCGCTCCACCCAGTTCAGCCTGGTGATGACGGACCTGTACATGCCGGTGATGGACGGGTTCGCGCTCATCGAGCGCATCCGCGCCGAGGAGCCGCTCAAGTCCATTCCCGTGGTGGCCATCTCCGCGGGAGGTCCGGAGGCTCGCGAGCGCGCCATGCAGCTGGGCGTGGACATCTACCTGCGCAAGCCGGTGCGTTTCCAGGAAGTGCTGGAGACGGTGAAGCAGCTGCTGCACATCCCTTGAACGCGGGCCCTGACGGCAGGCAGGGGGGCTGAGTTTGAGGCAGGGCGCCGGGACGCGTAGAGTCCGGCCCACATGCCCAAGCCCTCCATCCACCGCGATACCGTCAGCGGCGAGGCGTTGTTCATCCTCCAGAGCCTGAGGGAGAACGGCCGTCTGGGACGCTCCAACAAGCTGGCCGATGTGAAGGCCGCGCTCGAGCCGTCCGTCTCGCTGGAGTTCGACAGCTACTACCTCTTCCTGCGCAAGTACCTCTACATCGCCCTGGATCATCGCGAGGCCCAGCTGCGCCTGACCGACCTGGGCGAGCGCGTGGTGGATGGCGAGCTGCAGGACAAGTTCGGCATGGAGGTAGGGGAGTTCTTCTCCGAGCAGCTCGGCACGGATCCGGCCATCGCCCCGCGCGAGGCCGAAGGCGCCCACTCCTCGCATTCCTCGATGCCGCCGCCTCCGCCGGACCTCCTCCTCGAGGAGCAGGAGGTGACGAAGACCGCGGAGCCTCCGATTCCCTCGCTGCCGAGGGCCCGCACGTCCGGGACGTTCAGCTTCGAGGTGCCGGTGGCCGCGCCCGTTCCGGTGCCGCCCCCCGTGGCCAGCGTGCGCAACGAGGCCCTTCCCTCGCCGCCCACCGCGCCCCCGCCTTCCGTCGCGCCCATGGCGTCCCTGGCGCCTCCCGCGCCCGCGCCGGCCCCTGTCGCCGCCGCTCCCGCTCCCGTGAGCAAGGCCGTGGAGCTGTTGGATCAGCGCTACCAGAAGCTCGAGCCGCTCGGCACCGGGCCGCTCGGCACCGCGTACAAGGGGCGCTTCAACGCGCTCGGGCTGGACATCTGCGTCAAGGAGCTGAAGGACATCTTCGGCTACTTCTCCTTCCTGCAGCGCGGCGACGTGCTCAAGCGGCTGAAGAAGGAGCTGTGCGCGCAGGCCCAGGTGCGCCACCCGGGCATCGTCCAGGTGTTGGATCAGAACACGGAGACGGCCCGGCCCTACTTCGTGCTCGAGCTGCTGCACGGCAGCCTCAAGGGCAAGCTGGAGGAGGGGGAGGGCAAGGGCGTGCCGGTGGCGTTCGCCCTGCGCTGCTTCCTGCAGTGCGCCTATGCGCTGCGCGCCGCGCACGCCGCGGGCCTCACCCACCACAACCTCAAGCCGGAGAACGTGCTCTTCGACGTCTACGGCAACGCGAAGCTGGGCGACTTCGGCCTGGTGCGCGTGGTGGAGCAGGATGCCTCCAAGGGCCTGCCCCAGGTCTTCGTGGGCGCCGGCGGCATGGTGTACCTGGCCCCCGAGCTCATCCAGCCGCAGCGTGCGAAGGAAGCCGGTCCCGCCGCCGACGTCTACGGGCTGGGCATCCTCCTCTACGAGATGCTCACCGGGCAGATTCCGGGCCGCCGCTCGCCGCTGCCCTCCGAGGTCAACCCCGAGGCCCCCGCCGGCCTGGATGCCATCTTCGACAAGATGACCCAGGACCGCGTGGACCAGCGCTACCCGGACCTCGACGCCATGTTGGAGGACTTCTACAAGTCCTTCCCCGAGGCGCAGTTCCTCGCCAAGGGCGATCTCATCCTGTCCTCGGAGCCGCGCTGACGCCTCCCGTGTGACGAGTGCTCGCGGCGGACGGGCCGGGCTGTCAGACTCGCTCCACCATGAGCGACAGCCCGAACCCCCAGGACTCCGTGCTCATCACCGTCACCGGGAAGGACCATCCCGGCATCACCGCCCGCCTCACCGGCATCCTCGCCGGGGTGGGCGCGGCGCTGCTCGACATCGAGCAGGTGGTGGTGCAGGGGCAGCTCACCCTGTGTCTGCTGGTGCGTCTGCCCGAGACGCGCGATGTGCTCAAGGAGCTGCTCTTCGTGGCTCGCGAGCTGGGCGTGTCGCTGGACTTCCAGCCGGTGTCCGCGCCGAAGGCTCCGGCCGCCGCTGTTCCCAGCCGTCATGTCGTCACCGTGGTGGGCCGCTCCCTGGGCGCGCGTGAGCTGCACGCCGTGACCGAGCGGCTCGCCCGGCACGCGGCCAACATCGAGCGCGTCAACCGCCTGTCCGAGGCGGAGCTCGGCTCCGTCGAAATCCACATCGCCCTGCCGCCGGAGCGCGAGCCCGAGGAGCTCAAGCGCTCGCTGCTGGAGCTGTCCATGTCCACCAACGCCTTCGACGTGGCGTTGCAGCGCGAGAGCCTCTACCGGCGCGGCAAGCGGATGGTGGTGATGGACATGGACTCCACGCTCATCCGCATCGAGGTCATCGACGAGCTGGCGCGGGCCTACGGCGTGGGCGAGCAGGTGGCGCGCATCACCGAGCGCGCCATGCACGGGGAGATGGACTACGACGAGTCCCTGCGCCAGCGCGTGTCGCTGCTGAAGGGGCTGGACGCGAAGGTGCTGTACGATATCGCCGCCAACCTCCCGCTCACCGAGGGCGCGGAGACGCTCATCCGCGTGCTCAAGCGCCTGGGCTACCGCACCGCCATCCTCAGCGGTGGCTTCTCCGTGGCGGCCGAGGCGCTCAAGGCCCGGCTGGGCATCGACCAGGCCCACTCCAACGTGCTGGAGGAGGTGGACGGCAAGCTCACCGGCCGCACGCTGGGGCCCATCGTCAACGCGCGCCGCAAGGCCGAATTGCTGGAGAGCATCGCCCAGGCGGAGGGCATCCTGCTCGACCAGGTCATCGCCGTGGGCGATGGCGCCAATGACCTGTTGATGCTGGAGCGCGCGGGGCTGGGCATCGCCTTCCGCGCCAAGCCCAAGCTGCGCCAGGCGGCCGATACCTCCATCTCCGCCGGCGGCCTGGACACCATCCTCTACCTCCTGGGACTCACCGGCCGCGAGCTCCAGGAAGTGCTGGGGTAGGAAGTGCTGCGCTAGGCAGTGCTGGGGTAGGGCGCCTCAGGAGGGGCGCATGCGCGCCGCCAGCTCCCGCTGCTGCACCATGCCCTTCTCCAGCAGCAGCTCGAGCAGGGCGCGCAGAATCTTGGAGCTCTTCTCCTGGTTGGCCTGCACCGCCTGCAGCCGCTGCATCTCCTCGGGGGAGAACACCTCGGCCGGAGCGGGCGAGCCGCTGAGAATCTCGTCGAGCAGGTCCGAAGC
Organism: Archangium sp.; assembly: GCF_057119385.1. Lineage (NCBI taxonomy): Bacteria > Pseudomonadati > Myxococcota > Myxococcia > Myxococcales > Archangiaceae > Archangium > Archangium sp. The sequence continues at coordinate 95,206 of NZ_DBNGVP010000017.1, forward strand.
GCTGCCCCCACCCGCGGAACGCACGGGAGCGGGAGTCGTGGCGGGCCGGGCGTTCTCCCGGGCCATGTTCGGCGCGATGTCGGCGATGGCCTTCACCACCGTCTTGCCGCTCATGTCGACGACCTTGAACTCGTCCTCGTCGCCAGACGAGACGCTGCTCTTGCTCGAGGCCGAGTGGGACGAGTGGGTGACGGCCGGATCCTGGTTGCGGTAGTGGCGCAGGATGGCGTTCTGGATTTCACGGTCGCCGGCCACCACGGGGATGACACGCGTCCGGCTGCGGGCGGCCACCTGGTCGATGGTCTGCAGGTCGGTGGGGTCCGCCATGGCGAGCACGAGCGTCTTGCCGTTGTCACGCAGGGACACGGGGAAGATGCCCTTCTGCTCGGCGAGGCCGACGTCCAGCTTGGCGAGGGCGCCTACGTCCTTGGCGGTCCCCAGCTGGACGCGCTGCATGCCCAGGCCCTGGGCGATGGCCTCGGTGAGGGTGTCCTCCTTGGCGATGCCCATGTCGGTGATGATGCGCGACAGGCGCCCGCCCCACTGGTCGTGCTGGGCGAGCGCGCTGCGAAGCTGCATCTCGTCGATGACGCGGGCCTTGACGAGAATCTCTCCGATACGGTTGCGAGGTGCGGCCATGGCCGCCAGTCTACGGAGGAAGGAGGCCGGAGTCGCGTTCGATGCCACGTGGATTCGATACCTGCCTGGCGGAGGGGGTGGCGCTCTTCGACTCGGGGCGCTTCTTCGAGGCCCACGAGGTCTGGGAAGAAGCCTGGCAGCACGAGCACGGCCCCCGACGTCTGTTGCTCCAGGGCCTCATCCTCGTGGCGGCCGGTTGGCTCAAGCGCGACGCGGGCAATGCCCGGGGCGCCTGGACGCTCTTCTCCCGCGCCCTGGAGCGGCTCGAGTCCCTTCCCCCGGCGTGTGAAGGCGTGGACGTGGGCGGCCTGCGTCCCCAGGTGGCCGGCTGGCGTGAGGGCGGCCCCTGCGACCGGCCCCTGCTCGCCCGGCTGCTCTACCTCCAGGCAGGAGAACCCTGATGCAACCCTTCGCGGACGATGCCCTGCTGCTCTGCCCCTACTGCGGTGAGGAGGTGGAGGTGACGGTGGACCCGGGTGGCCCCTCGTCGGAGACGTACGTGGAGGACTGCCCGGTGTGCTGCCGGCCGTGGGTGGTGCACGTCTCCCGCGAGGAGGAGGACGTGTCCGTCTTCCTCGGGCGCGAGGACGATTGAGCCGGCCCAAAGGGGCCCGCGGCGCGTCGCCTTGACACGTCCCGAAGCATGGTTCTCTTGAAGCTGTGAGCGGCGCCGGGCCCTGAAGACAGCGGGTCCGGCGCCAACGAACAAACACCCGGTTTCAACTCAACACGCGCGCTGCCGCTCCGTCTGGAGTGTGGCGCGAACAGGAGACGTCCATGCTGAACCGCTGGAACCCGTTCGAGATGAGCAATGGTGCCGTCGCGCTGGGCCCCATCATGGCCAAGGAGTTCGACCAGCTCTTCCGGGAGCTGAGCGTGCGCCAGGGCAATGCCCGCGAGCTCGTCCCGCCCGCGGACATCTACGAGACGGCCGAGGGCATCACCCTGCAGGTGGACCTGCCGGGGCATGACGCCAAGGCCATCGAGGTGAAGGTGGAGAACGACACCCTCACCCTCAAGTCCGAGCGCAAGGTGGCCGAGCGCCCGGAGAAGGACAGCGCGCGGCGCCTGGAGCGCAGCTTCGGCGTGTACGCCCGCTCCTTCACGCTGCCGCGCACCGTGGACGCCTCCCGCGTGGAGGCCCGCTACGAGAACGGCGTGCTCACCCTGACGCTGCCGCGGCGCGAGGAGTCCCGCCCCCGCGTGGTCGAGGTGAAGGTCAACGGCTGAGCTGAAGGGGAAGGGACGGCGGTACTGGCGGGACGGGCCTCCTGGGCAGGCTCGTCCCGTCCGTTTTTCGCGGACGCAGGACACACGGGCGGCGATGCGCACTCAACGGGGACCGTGTGACGGGCCCCCGGGGACGCTTCGCCGCTCGGGGCGTGGGCGCGGACTAGCGCTTGACGGCGGTGGTGGTGCCGCCGAGCGCCAGCGGCACGCGGAAAAGGTCGAGCACCTGCTGCACGTCCAGCGGCTTGGGCAGGCACGCCACGGCGCCGGCCTGCTTGGAGCTCTCCACCACCTCGGGCGAGTGCGCCGACGTCATGGTGATGAGCCGCACGCCTTCCATCTGCTTGCGGGCGCGGATGCGGCGGCACACCTCGATACCGTCGATGTCCGGCATGTTCAGGTCGATGAGCATGCCGTGCGGCTTCTGCTCGCTCACGAGCAGGAGGGCCTCGACGCCGCTGGTGGTCGTCTGCAGCTCCACCTGGTTCGCGTAGGGCTTGAAGGCACGCTTGATGGCGTCGAGCACCTGCCGCTCGTCATCCACCACCAGCAGGCGCACGGTGCTGCTGCCCAACTCCTCGGGCACCGGCATCTGGTGGGTGATGAGGAAGGTGCGAAGGTCCGCCGAGCGCACGCGCCGGTGACCGCCCGGCGTCCGGAACGCCATGAGGATGCCGCGGTCGATCCACTTGCTCACCGTGGACGGGTCCACCTGGAGCAACCGGCTGATGTCGTGGGTCGTGTAGAGCTGATCCGTCATCGAACTCCCCTCACTCTGCACTGCTGGCTTCCGGCCTTCATAGGATAAGACACCTAAGCGGGAAGCGAAAATTCTTCGATTTCACAACTTGACAGCTTGTAGGGCATCAGGGTCCCTCATGTGTTGAACGGTGGCCTCCCACCGTCCCGATGCCCTCAGACACAACTCCACCAGCTCGCGCGCGGCCCCGTGACCTCCCCGGCACCGCGCCACGTAATGCACCGACTGCCGGACCTCGGCGGCGGCATCCGCCGGGCAGGCCGACAAGCCCGCCATGCCCAGAGGGCCCAGGTCGTTGAGGTCATCCCCCATGTACGCGCACTCCTCGGGGGGGACCTCCAGCTGGGACAGCAGCTCCCGGAAACCCGCCGCCTTGTTCTTGCGGCCCTGGAGCACGGCGGCCAGGCCCAGCTCCCGGCCGCGCACTTCCACGATGGAGGAGGAGCGTGCGGTGAGGAGGGCGGTGCGCAACCCCGCCAGCCTCGCCATCACCAGACCGTGGCCGTCCTTGACGTCGAAGCGCTTCATCACCTCGCCGCCATCGCCGTAGAACAGGCCACCATCCGTCAGGACGCCGTCCACGTCGAAGGCGAGCAGACGCACGCGTGCCGCGCGCTCCGTCAGCTCGTCCCTGCTCGGTTTGGGCGGCAGCTCCGTCATGTCGCGTCCCTCTGACTCCCTCCCCACGACTTCGTTCACACACTACTTACCGCGAATTCTTCCCCTACGCAGGTTCGTGACCCAACGCGCGCCGGATGGCGAGTACCTGACGTAGCACGTCCTCGAACATCTGGGGATTGAGCGAGCACGGACCGTCACACAGGGCACGGTCCGGGTCTTCATGTACTTCCGTGAAAAGCGCGTCTATTCCGGCGGCCGCGGCGGAGCGGGCCAGCAGGGACACGAACTTGCGCTCCCCGCCCGTCTGGCCATCGCCGGAGGAGGGGAGCTGCACGGAGTGGGTGGCGTCGAAGCAGACGACGAGCCCGGCCTCGCGCATCTGGGCGAAGCCGCGCATGTCCACCACCAGGTTGTTGTACCCGAAGGTGGCGCCGCGCTCGGTGACGAGCACGTTGGGGTTGCCCGTCTCCACGGCCTTGCGCGCCGAGTGGACGATGTCCTTGGGGGCCACGAACTGGCCCTTCTTCAGGTTGACGCCCTTGCCCGTGCGCGCCACCGCCTCCACCAGGTCCGTCTGGCGGCAGAGGAAGGCGGGAATCTGGATGATGTCCACCACCTCGGCGGCGGGGCCCACGTGGCTCGTCTCGTGGACGTCCGTGAGGATGGGCACGCCCACCTCGCGCTTGACGCGCTCGAGGATGCGCAGGCCCTCCTTCAGGCCGGGCCCCCGGAAGGACTTGCCGCTGGTGCGGTTGGCCTTGTCGTAGGAGCACTTGAAGGCGTAGGGCACGCCCAGCCGGCCCGTCAGCTCCTTGAGGAGCTTCGCGTGGCGCAGCGCCATGTCCTCGGACTCGATGCTGTCCGGGCCGGCGATGACGAAGAGCTTCTGGCCCGGGCCGACCTTGTGGCCGCACAGGGTGATGGAGGGGCCGCTCATGCCTGCGTCCTCCCGGCGTCACGCTGCGCGAGGGCCGCGCGGATGAATCCGGAGAAGAGCGGGTGCGGCGCGAAGGGCTTGCTCTTGAACTCCGGATGGAACTGGCAGCCCACGAAGTAGGGGTGGTCCGGCAGCTCAATCATCTCCACGAGGTTGAGCTCGGGGTTGTGGCCGGACACGACGAGGCCCGCCTCCTGCAGCCGGCCGCGGTAGGCGTTGTTCACCTCGTAGCGGTGGCGGTGGCGCTCCTGGATGACGTCCTCCCCGTACAGCTTGTGCGCCAGCGAGCCGGGCTTCAGCGCGCAGGCGTAGCTGCCCAGACGCATCGTACCACCCTTGTCCTGCACCTTCACCTGGCTCTCCATGAGCGTCACCACCGGGTGCGAGGTGTGCTCGTTGAACTCCAAGGAGTTGGAGTCCACCAGGCCCAGGACGTTGCGGCTGAACTCCACCACCGCCATCTGCAGGCCCAGGCAGATGCCGAAGAAGGGCACCCGCTTCTCCCGGGCATAGCGCACCGCCGCGATCTTCCCCTCGGTGCCGCGCACGCCGAAACCACCGGGCACCAGGATGGCGTCCACGCCGGAGAGCAGCGCCTCGGCGCCCTTCTCCTCCACGTCCTGCGAGTCCACGAACTGCAGGTCCACCTTCACGTCGTTGGCGATGCCGCCGTGGAGCAGCGCCTCGTTGAGGCTCTTGTAGCTCTCCTTGAGGTCCACGTACTTGCCGACGATGCCCACCTTCACCTCGCCGCGGCCCGGCGAGTACACCTTGCGGATGATGTCCTCCCAGCGGTCCAGCCGGGCGGCGCGCGTCCAGATGTTGAGCGTCTCGGCCAGCCGCTCGTCGATGCCCTGACGGTGCAGCTCCAGGGGCAGCTCGTAGATGCTCTTCACGTCCGGCGAGGTGAACACGTTGCCCGGGTCCACGTTGCAGAACATGGCGATCTTGTCCTTCATCTCGCGGCTGATTTCCCGGTCGGTGCGGCAGATGAGGAAGTCGGGCTGGATGCCGATCTCCCGCAGCTTCATCACCGAGTGCTGGGTGGGCTTGGTCTTCACCTCGCCGGCCGCGCCGATGTAGGGCAGCAGCGTGAGGTGCATGTAGACGGTGTTGCCGCTGCCCACGTCGTAGCGCATCTGGCGGATGGCCTCGAGGAAGGGCAGCGACTCGATGTCACCCACGGTGCCGCCCACCTCGACGATGACCGCGTCCATGCCTTGCGCCGCCTGGCGGATGCAGGACTTGATCTCATCGGTGATGTGCGGAATCACCTGGACCGTCTTGCCCAGGTACTCGCCCCGCCGCTCCTTCTGGATGACGGCGTGGTAGATGCGCCCGGAGGTGAAGTTGTTGAGCCGGGACATCCGCGCGTTGGTGAAGCGCTCGTAGTGGCCCAGATCCATGTCGGTCTCGCCACCGTCGTCGGTGACGAAGACCTCGCCATGTTGGAACGGGCTCATCGTGCCCGGATCGATGTTGATGTACGGATCGAGCTTGAGCAGCGTGATGTCGAGCCCGCGGTTCTCGAGCAGGGCGCCAATGGAAGCAGAGGCGAGCCCCTTGCCCAGCGAACTCACGACCCCGCCGGTCACGAAGATGAACTTGGTCTTCTTGGAGCGCATGACCCTTCCTGCCAAGAGACCCCGGGGGCGTCAATGATTCTGTCAACGCCCCCGGACGCTCGCCTGGTCCAGGAAGTCCGGCAAGCGGCGCATTTCACTCCTGGCTCTGGGTCCTCGGGCGGGATTCGGCGTAGTCGCGGGCCCTGGGTTCCAAGTCCCGCTGCTCGCGCAGGGGGCAGTGGCGGCAGGACCAGCCGTCCCAGCCCCGTTTCACCGCGAGATGAAGACAGGCGTCGTAGTTGAAGCAGAACAGGTTGCGCTGGGCCTCCACCGCCGTCTCGTCACGCAGGGCGGAAGGCAGAGGACTCGGGCACGGTGTGATGGACAAGGACAGGTCCTCCGGCGGATGAACGGGCCTTTCCCCCCTCGCGCGTGCAACAGGGTTGTCGCGCGCGCATTCCCGAGGGCCCGGTAGAAAAAAGGACCGCCCGTCCCGCGGCCCCAAGCGTGGAGGGGTGCGCGAAACGGGCGGGCCCGAACTGCTGGCGTCGACACTTCCGCCGCAGGGTGGCTTTATCAGCGCGCCATGCGAGCGGAGGTGGACGCCTGACTGTTGCTATCGGTCAAGGCATCACCTCCTTTCTGCGGCGGCTTATGTAATGGCGCGTCTTCCACCGCGCCACTCCGCCTGGGAGGTGTTTCGTGCCTGGGTGGAGGGCAGGCGGGAGGGCGAGCCCCCGTCAGGCCGCCACGAACTGACGCTCCACCAGCCGGCGGTAGAGGCCCTCCTGGCCCATGAGCGCGGCGTGGTTGCCGCTCTGCACCACCTGGCCGCCCTCGAGCACCAGCACGCGGTCCGCGCCAATCACCGTGGACAGGCGGTGGGCGATGATGAGGGTGGTGCGGCCCTTCATCAGCCGGTCCAACGCCTCCTGCACCAGGTGCTCGCTCTCGGCGTCGAGCGCGCTGGTGGCCTCGTCCAGCACCAGCAGGCGCGGGTTCTTCAGCATGGCGCGCGCGATGGCGATGCGCTGCTTCTGCCCGCCGGACAGCTGCACGCCGCGCTCACCCACCAGCGTGCGGTAGCCCTCGGGGAAGCGGGAGATGAACTCGTGCGCGTTGGCGGCACGCGCGGCGGCCTCGATCTCCGCCTGCGTGGCGTCCATGCGGCCGTAGCGGATGTTGTCCTCGATGGAGGAGGCGAAGAGCATGGGCTCCTGGGCCACCGTGCCAATCTGCTGCCGCAGCCACTCGGGATCCAACGCGCTCAGGGGGCGGCCGTCCAGCATCAGGCGCCCGCCCTGCGGGTCATACATGCGCGCCAGCAGCCCGGCGATGGTGGACTTGCCCGCGCCCGAGGGGCCCACGATGGCCACCACCTCGCCCGGGTCCAGCTTCAAGTCGATGCCCTGCAGCACCGGCACGTCCGGGCGCGTGGGATAGGCGAAGCGCACCTGCTGGAACTCGACGCGGCCCTGCACCGACGGCAGGCGCTCGCCGCCCGAGGCGGGGATGGCGGGCTTGCGGTCGATGAGCTCGAAGACGCGCTCGGCGGCGCCCGTGGCGCGCATGAAGTCCGCCCACAGGTCCGTCAGGGCGCCCAGCGCGAAGGCCACCATCATCGAGTAGATGAGGAAGGAGGTGAGGTTGCCCACCGTCATCTTCCCGTCCAGCACCAGCCGGCCGCCGTACCAGAGCACCACCGCCGAGGCGAGGTAGGAAGCGGAGGAGGCCGCGGCCATGAAGATGGCGGACTGGCTCACCCGGCGGCGCGCGACGTCATAGGCGCGCTCGGTGGCCGTGCGGTAGCGCTCCACCTCGTGCCGCTCGGCGGCGAAGGAGCGCACGGTGCGGATGCCGGACAGGCCCTCCTCGGCCACCTCGTTGGCGGTGGCGAGCGCGTCCTGCGTCTGCTTGGAGAGCCCGCGCACCCTGCGGCCGTACGTCACGGCACCCACCGCCACCGCCGGGACGATGAGCAGCATCAGCCCCGTGAGCACCGGCGAGGTGTACAGCAGCAGCGCGATGCCACCCACCGCCTGCGCCGCGTTGCGCAGGCCCATGGAGATGTTCACGCTCACCGCGTTCTGCAGCACCGTCGTGTCCGAGGCCAGCCGGTTGGTGAGCTCTCCCGTCTTGCGCTCGTCGAAGAAGCCCACCTCCTGGGACATGAGGCTGGCGAACAGGTCCTGCCTCAGCTGCGTCACCACGCGCTCGCCCGCCGTGGTGAAGAGGTAGAAGCGCAGCGCCATCGCGATGCCCTGCAGGATGAAGACCACGCCCATCGTCAGGGCGATTTGATCGATCTGCGCGCGGTCTCCCGCCTTGATGGCCTGGTCGATGATGTCCCCGATGGCCTTCGGGTACACCAGCATCAGGCCGCTGGCGATGAGCAGGAAGACGATGCCGCCCATGATCCTGCGCGCCTGGGGGCGGGCGAGGGCCACGATGCGGCGCACCGTCACTCGGGAGAACTTCGGCTTCTTGGGGGCTTCGGTTTTCTGGGAGGCGTCGGACACGGGCGCAGACTAACGCGGGATTCCCCGCTCCGCATGTCTCCTTGGTGGACGGGGGAGCGGGCTCAGGCCCCCCGCATCGCCGCCTCCACCCGGGCCACGTCCCCGGGGACGTCCACCGCCACCGAGCGCCCCGTCACCTTCCCGCAACGGATGCGGATGCCGTGCTCCAGGGCTCGTAGTTGCTCCAACTTCTCCGCCTGCTCCAGCGGGGTGGCGCTCAGCTCCGACAGCCGCAGCAGCGTCTCGCGCCGGTAGCCGTACAGCCCCAGGTGCGCCCAGCGCCGCACCGCCCCCGCCTCGCCCGGCTCGCGGATGAAGGGCACCGTGGCGCGGCTGAAGTAGAGCGCGTCCCCATTCAGCGCCAGCACCGCCTTCACCACGTGCGGGCTGTCCGCCTCGGCCGCCTCCAGCGGGCGCACCAGCGTGCCCATCTCCACCTCCGGGTGCACGAAGAGGCCGGCCAACACCCGAAGTGAAACCGGGTCCACCAGCGGCTCGTCGCCCTGCACGTTCACCCAGACGTCCACGTCCAGGTGCGCCCGCGCCACCTCGGCCACCCGGTCCGTCCCCGTGGCGCAGTCCGGCGACGTCATCACCACCGTGCCCCCGAAGCCCCTCACCGTCTCCTGGATGCGCACATCGTCGGTGGCCACCACCACCTCGTCGAAGGCCCGGGCCTCCTGGCAGCGCCGCCAGACGTGTTCGATCATCGGCCGGCCGGCGATGAGGGCCAGCGGCTTGCCGGGAAAGCGCGTGCTGGCATAGCGGGCGGGGATGACGGCGAAGGTACGGGGCGAGGACATGGTGCGGCGCTCTCTATCAGATCCACGACGCTGCGCGGCACCGGAGGGGGGGGGGCACTAGGCACCCAGGGCCTCGTGCCTACCTTCCCGCCACCATGAAGAAGGTCCTCCATATCGTCGGTGCTCGTCCCAACTTCATGAAGGTGGCTCCCATCCATCGGGCCATCTCCGAGCACGGCGCACTCGAACAGAAGCTGGTGCACACCGGGCAGCACTACGACGTGAAGATGAGTGACGTCTTCTTCACCGACCTGGGCATGCCCGCCCCGGACATCCACCTCGGCGTCGGCTCCGGCAGCCACGCGGAGCAGACGGCCAAGGTCATGATCGAGCTGGAGAAGGTGTTCGCCAGCGAGAAGCCCGGCCTCGTCTCCGTGGTGGGTGACGTCAACAGCACCCTGGCCGCCGCGCTCGTGGCGGTGAAGATGCACATCCCCGTCGCCCACGTGGAGGCGGGTCTGCGCAGCTTCGACCCCGCCATGCCCGAGGAGATCAACCGCGTCCTCACCGACCGCATCTCCGACCTGCTGCTGACGCCCTCGGCCGACGCGGACGCCAACCTCATCCGCGAGGGCCTGGAACCCGAGCGCATCCGGCTCGTGGGCAACGTGATGATCGACTCGCTGCTGGCGGCCCGCGAGAAGGCCCTGCGGCTGTCCACGCTCAAGGACATGGGGCTCGTCCCGCGCGGCTACGCCGTGTGCACTTTGCACCGCGCCTCCAACGTGGATGATCCCCAGGTGCTCACCGGGCTGCTCTCCGCGCTGGGCCACGTGGCCGCCCGCATGCCCGTGGTGTTCCCCGTCCACCCGCGCACCCGCAAGCGCATCACGGAGATGGGCCTGGACACCTCGCTGGCGCGCACCCCGGGCCTGCGTCTGGTGGAGCCCATGGGCTACCTGGAGTTCCTCGCGCTCACCTCCCAGGCCCGGCTCGTCTTCACCGACTCCGGCGGCCTCCAGGAGGAGACCACCGTGCTCGGCATTCCCTGCCTCACCGTGCGCGAGAACACCGAGCGCCCCATCACCGTGGACATCGGCACCAACCTCGTGGTGGGCACCGACCCCGTCCGCATCCGCCAGGCCGCGGACCGCATCCTCGATGGTCACGAGAAGCGGGGCCGCGTCCCGGACCTCTGGGACGGACGCACCGGCGAGCGCATCGCCCGCCTGTACGAGGAGTTCCTCGGGGTGGGGAAGGCGCCGCGGCGTGGGAGCGGCAACCGCCTCGTCGTCCCCACCCCTCCAGCCGCGGAACACCACCCCGTTTGAGCCGGGTCCCTCACGGAGAGGACCCGATGCCCCTCAGACGCCGGGCGGCAGTCCGCCGGGGCTCGGGTTCACCACCTCCGTGAGATTCAGCAGCCCGCAGTGATGCGTGCAGGCGCACTGCGTCTTCGCGAGAATGGCGCCGTCGAGCCGCAGCACCGGGGGAGCGAGGAGCAACGCTCCTCCCGTGATCCCCTGGAGGTCCTCTTCCGAGAGCTCCGCCATCGACTTCCCGCAGGGGCTCTCGGGCAGCGCGTCCCGTTGCTCCGGGGGGAGACTCGCCCTGAATCCCGGGTCCTTCCACGCCCGGATGAGGGTTTTCGTGTCCATCGCGTTCTCCTTTCGCACGTCCGCTCCTGGAGGAGCGGATCATGAGAGGGAGGCCGCTCCCCAGGGATGTGACCCACCGCGCGCTCGTGCCCGGCCGCGGTGCACCCCGTGTGCCTCACGATGCGTTGGCGGCCAGGTGAGCGCCCGAGCCCTGCCCGACGCCAGGTCTCTTCCTCCTCCGGTCGATCCTCCTCGGACAGGAGGGCGGTGTCGGCGTACGCTCCCCCCTTCGCGGAGGGAATCCCCTTCACCGTGCACCTGCTCCCGCGGCCGTCGTCTTCCGGCTCCTGACCCGCTCTCCTGGTTGCTCCCATGACCGAGCCCCTCCCTTCCACCTCCACTCCCATCCTGGTGGTCGACGACGACCCGGACATCCGTGAGGCCCTCCGCGACATCCTCGACGACGCGGGCTACAGCGTCGTCCTCGCCTTCCACGGCCAGATGGCGCTGGAGATGCTGGCGACCATGGGCCGGCCGTGCCTCGTCCTGCTGGACTGGATGATGCCCGTGATGGACGGCGCCCAGTTCCTCCACCTGCTGCGCGAGAACCCGCTCTACGACACCGTGAAGGTCATCCTCTGCACCGCGAGCGGACGGGACGTGCCTCCCGGAGCGCAGGGGCTCCTGCGCAAGCCCTTCGAGCTGGAGGAGCTGCTGGCCGTCGTGGCCGAGTCCTGCGCCTGAGCGGTGGACATGTGGCGCCTACGCCCAGGAGAGCTCGTACTCGTTGATGCCGGGCCCCGCCCGCCACGAGCGCACCTTCGCGCCCTTCACCTTCGCGGCCTCGAACGTCGCCAGGAAGCCGCCCTCGACGAACGGCCGGGGACTGAAGTCCCCCTTCACCGTCAGCACGCCGCTCCACGGCCCCGTCACCTTCACGTTCACCTCCACGCCACTCACCCCCACCAGGATGGCCCACGGCAACCTGTTGATCAGCCGGTGCGGATCTCCCTGCACCAGCACCAGCAGCGTCCTGCCCGCCGCCGACACCAGGAAGTTCTCCGCCGCCTGCTGCCCCAACTGCCGCAGCGCCGTCTCGAAGTCCTCCGGCTCCCCTCCGCCCAGCCGCGCCGCGGCGTAGAGCACCTCGAGGTACTTGCTCGACGGATAGCTGAAGAAGTCCAGGAACTGCTTCTCCCCCAGCCTCCCCAGGCACTGGTGCACCGCGGCTTCGCCTCCCCGCTGCCGCACCACCTCCAGCACGGCGTTGAAGAGCATCCCGCGCACCGCGGCACTCTCCGGGAGCGCGGCCAGCAGCCCGCGCAACTCCTCCTCGGAGCCGTGCGGCGGCGAGTGGGGCAGGGCGGTCGGGTCCTTCATGTGCTTCGCGGCTCCGGTCACGGCGGGTGGGCGCCGCGTGATTCCACGTCCACCCCTTGCTCGGCAAGGGGGCCCCTCCGAGGGGGCAGGGAAGTGCTCCCAGTGAACAGGCCCGGACCCGGGGAGGAAGCGCGCGGCGCACTGTGTTAAGCCGGCACTGCCGCATGAGAGCGCAGAGCGAGCCCATCCCCACCCCGTCCGACGCGGCCCCCGAGGGCTACGTCGACATCCCGTTCGTCGTCGAGCCGAACTACGCCGGCTGGCGGCTCGACCGCTACCTCTCCGAAAAGCTCCGCCGCCTGACGCGCGAGCGCCTCCACGGCATCATCCAACGCGGCGTCCTCCGCGAGGGCCGCCGCCTCAAGCCCTCCACCCCCGTCTACCCCGGCCTCTCCTTCCGCATCCGCCGGCCCGCCAGCGCCGAGCCGGACACGCCCACCGAGCTGCCCACCGTCTTCCAGGACGACTGGCTGCTCGTGCTCGACAAGCCCGCCGGCCTCCCCATCCACCCCACCGCGCGCTACCACAAGGGCACCCTCGTCTCCCTGCTGCGCGAGCGCTTCGGCGAGGCCTTCGCCGAGCCCGCCCACCGGCTCGACCGGGAGACGAGCGGCCTCGTCGTTTGCGGGCGCACCACCGAGTCCTGCCGCGTCCTCGGCCGCCTCTTCGTCTCCCGCGACGTGCACAAGGAGTACCTCGCCGTGTGCGAGGGCCACCCGCCCGAGGACTCCTTCCACGTGGACGCGCCCATCGCCGAGGGCACCGAGCTCATCCGCATCGCCGTGCGCATCGACGCCGTGGAGGGCAAGGAGAGCCGCACCCGCTTCCAGGTGCTCCAGCGCTTCACCCGCGACGGCGCGCCCTTCTCCCTGCTGCGCTGCTACCCGGAGACGGGGCGCCAGCACCAGATTCGCATCCACCTGCGCGAGGCCGGCTTCCCCCTCGTGGGCGACAAGATGTACGGCCCGGACCCCGGCTACTTCGACCGCTTCAGCAAGCGCTGTCTGGAGCCCGAGGCCTGGGCCCGCCTGCGCCTGCCTCGCCACGCCCTGCACGCCGCGCGCATCTCCTTCCCCCACCCGGGCACCGGCGCGGCCGTCACCTTCGACTCGCCCCTGCCCGGGGACCTCCAGGACTTCATCGCCGGCAAGCCCGTCACCGCGGCGCCTCCGTCCGGCTCGGACGCGGCATGAGGGCCACGATGGACGCCTCGCTCCCCGAGTCCCTCCTGGATGTCATCACCGAGGGCGTGACGGTCTTCGACGCGGACGGGCGCTTCACCTACCTCAACACCGTGGCGGAGCGGGTGCTCGGGGCCTCGCGCGAGCAGTTGCTCGGACGGCCCGTGGGCGAGGTGTTTCCCGACTTCCGCGAGACGCCCCTGGGCGCGGCCGCCCAGCGCTCCCTGACCGAGCGTGTCCCCATCACCGTCGAGGCCTTCTATGCCCCCCAGGGCGTCTGGCTCGAGGCGAGCATGGTGCCGCACGGCTCCCTCCTGGTGGTGCTGCTCCGGGACGTGACGACGCGCCATCAAGCGCAGGTGGCCCGGGAGAAGAGCGCCCAACGGCTCTCGCTGTTGCAGGAGATGACGGCGAAGCTGTCCGCGGCGGTCTCCACCGAGGAGGTGGGCGCCGTCCTCGTGCGCGGTGCCAAGGAGGCGACGGGGGCCGCGCTGGGCTGGGTGGGCCTGGTGGAGCCCGAGGCCAAGGCGTTGCGGATGGTGGCCTGCGAAGGCGTCCCCGAGGAGCTGATGCGCCAGTACGCGCGCCTCCCGCTCGACGCGCAGCTGCCCCTCACCCAGGCCTTCCGCTCCGGCGAGGCCGAGTGGTTGGGCTCGCTCGCGGACTTCGAGGCCCGCTATCCGCACCTGGTGGAGTTCGTGCGGGCCTCCCCCAACCATGCCGGCGCCTATGTGCCCATGCGCGCCAAGGACATGTCCCTGGGCGCCATCACGCTCGCCTTCGCCGAGTCCCGGACCTTCGACGAGGCGGATCGCGGCTTCATGGTGGCGCTGGCGCACCAGGGCGCGCTCGCGTTCGATCGGGCCCGGCTCTTCGACCGGGAGCAGGCCGCGCGCGCCGAGGCCGAGTCCCACGTGAAGGAGCAGGTGCGCGCGCGGCGGGAGCTGGAGGCGGTGGCGTGGCGGCAGCGCTTCCTCTCCGAGGCCAGCACGCTGCTGGCCGGCTCGCTCGACTACTCCACCACCATGGAGAGCCTGGCGCGGCTGGTGGTGCCCGAGCTCGCGGACCTGTGCGCGGTGGACATGCTCACCACCGAGGGCCGCGTGGAGCACCTGGCGCTGGCGCATGCGGACCCCGGACGGCTGGAGCTGGCACGGGAGGTCGTCCGTAGCCATCCCATCAGTCTGGCCGCCGAGCATGGGGCGGGCAGGGTGCTGCGCACGGGTCAGGCGGATTGGGTTCCGGATTTCTCCGACGAGCGGCTCGCCCCCCTCGCCCAGGCTTCTCCGGTGCTGGCGATGATGCGGGATCTCGGCATCCGCTCGTACATCTGCGTGCCGCTGGTGGCGCGGGGCCGGGTGCTCGGCTGTCTTTCGCTGCTGCAGGCCGGGAGCCACCGGCACTACACCGAGGCGGACCTGCTGCTGGCCGAGGAGCTCGCGCACCGGGCCGCGCTCAACGTGGACAACGCACGCCTGTACCGCGAGGCCCAGGAGGCCATCCGCCTGCGCGACGAGTTCCTCTCCATCGCCAGCCACGAGCTGAAGACGCCCCTCACCTCGCTGCGGCTGCAGCTCTCCCTCATCGCGCGGCTCATGAGCCCGGAGTCGCGGGCGCGGCTCGGTGGCAAGGTGGATGGGGCGCACCGCCAGGTGGATCGGCTCTCCAGTCTCGTCACCACGCTGCTGGACGTGAGCCGCATCGCCACCGGGCGCATCAGCCTGGAGCTGTCCGAGGTGGACCTCACCCTCGCCGTGCGCGAGGCCCTGGAGCGGTTGCGCGAGGTGTTCGCCCAGGCCGGCTGCACCGTGACGCTCCAGGCCCGGGGGCCGGTGGTGGGCCGGTGGGACGCGCTCCGGTTGGATCAGGTCATCGTCAACCTGCTCACCAACGCGGCCAAGTACGGGCAGGGCCAGCCCATCACCGTCACCGTGGAGGCGGACCGGGAGCAGGCCCGGCTCACCGTGAGGGACGAGGGCATCGGCATCGCCGCCGAGGCCCTGCCGCGGCTCTTCGGGCGCTTCGAGCGCGCGGTGAGTGTCCGGCACTACGGGGGCCTGGGCCTGGGGCTCTACATCAGCCGGCAGATCATCGAGGCGCTCGGCGGACGGGTGAGCGTGGACAGCCGCCCGGGCGAGGGCGCGACCTTCACCGTGGAGCTGCCTCGCGGGGGCCCCCGCCCCTGAGGGCTGTCCCGAGGGCCTCGGCCCCGCGGGCGAAGCCGGTGAGCCCGCGCGTCCGGGCCTCTTCCTCCAGCACCTTCAGCCGCTGCCAGGCCAGGGGGAGCCGGCCCCACGCCCGCTCCGCCTCGGCGAGCGCCAGCCGGGTCTCGTACTCCAGGGGGACGAGCCCGGCGCGCCGCGTCTCGGCGAGCACCGCCTCCAGCCGCTTCACCGCCTCGCCGGGTCTGCCTTCCGCGGTGAGCACCCGCGCCGCCACCAGCGCCGAGAAGAGCCGCGTCTGCACATGCTGGCTCCGGGCCGCGAGGGTCTGCGCCCGGGTGCTCGCCTCACGCGCCAGGGCGGGCTGGTTGCGCGCCAGGTGCACCAGGGCCAGCGCGGTGTGGGCCTGGGCCTCTCCATCCGGCAGCCCCAGGCCGCGCAGCGTCTCCACCGCCGCCTCCAGGGGCTCCAGCGCGGCCTCTGGCCTGCCTTCCTCCACCGCCAGCAGCCCGAGCGCCACCTGCGTCTCGGCCACCTCGCTGCGGCCCTCCAATTCGAGGCGTAGGCCCAGCGCCTCCTCGTACCGGGCGCGCGCGTGCACCAGGTCTCCCTCCAGCAGCGCCACCAGCCCGGAGCCCTGGAGGAGGTAGGCGGTATAGCGGTCGTCGTGCGTCTGCCTCGACAGGGAGAGCCCCTCCGCGTAGTGCCGCCGGGCCTCGTCCAAGTGGCCCTCCTCCAGCGCGAGGTTGCCCAGCGTCCACAGCCCCACCTGCAGGGCATAGCGGTAGCCCGTCTCGCGGCTCAGGCGCACGCCCTCCTCCGCGGGCTCGCGCGCCCGGGCCACGTTGCCGCGCATCAACCGCAGCTGCGCCAGGTTGCTGAGCGTCAGCCCCTGGTTGCGCCGGTCGTTGATCTCCCGCTCGATGGCGAGCGCCTGCTCGAAGAGGGGCTCGGCCTGGGCCAGCTCGCCCTGCATGAGCAGGGTGTCGGCGATGTTCTGCAGCGCCAGGGCCACGCCGCTCCGGTGGTTGATGTCCTTCCAGATGCGCAGCGCCTCGGAGAAGACGCGCTTGGCCTCCTCGTAGTTGCCCTCCTCGTAGGCGACGTTGGCCAGGCGGTTGAGCGTGTCGCCCTCGGAGCGCGGGTCTCCGGCGTCGACGAAGATGCGCAGGGCCTGCTGGCAGGCGGCGGTGGCGTCCGTGTGGTTGCCCAGCCGCAGCAGCGCGTTGCACTGCGCCAGCCGGGCGCGGCCCACGAGCAGGCGCGAGCCCCGCTCCGTGCCCTTGCGCACCGCCCGCGCGGCCAGGGGCAGCACGCCCTTGTAGTCGGAGAGGCTGTGGCGCACCTGGGCCTCGGCGAGGTCGATGCGCTCGTCCTCGGAGGCGGGCGCGGCCATCTGGCGCAGCGCCGCGAGGGTGGCGAGCGCGTCACGCCCCTGGCCGCCCGAGGCCTGGGCGCTGGCGAGCCGCAGGCCGTGGTCCAGGTCATCGGGGAAGAGGGTGGAGAGGGTGCGGTAGCTGTCCACCGCCCGGGCCCAGTCCTTCTCCATCTCGTGGAGGCGGCCCTCCACCAGCAGCTGCTCCTCGCGGGACAGGCCCTTGGCGAGCGCGAGCGCGCGGCTGGCGGCCTCGAGCGCGCGCGTGTCGTAGCCGAGCACCGCCCAGGTCTCCGCGAGGGCGGAGTGGGCCAGGGCGAAGCGGGGGTCCGAGGCGATGGCCTGGGTGAAGAAGTCCTTGGCCTTCAGGGGCTCGGAGGCGCGCAGCCGGGCGAGGCCCTCGGAGTAGAGGCGCAGCGCGGTGGCGTTGGCGGGCAGCGCGCCCGTGGTGCGCCCGGCGTCCGCCATCGGGCCGAGTCTCGCCCGGAGCTGGTCACCCATGCGTGCGACGAGCTCGATGATCTCCCCATGTGTCCCGTTCTCCCGGAGCATGGCCACCTCCTCGCCGGTGGAGGCGTCCTGCAGCCGGAGGACGAGGCTGAGCCGGCCTCCCATGTCCTCCGTCATCGCCAGGTAGGAGCCGAGCACCACCAGGTCCACGCCGAGGTGCGTGCGGATGCGGCCGAGCGTGTCCTTCGCGAGGCTCTCGTTGTCGGCGAGGGACAGCTCGCGCTTCATGCGCACGACGGTCTCGCCCGACACCAGGCGGAGGTCCTCCCGGACGGCGAGCTCGGCGGTGAGCATCTCGGAGAAGGCCGTGGACAGCCAGGAGACCTCGGCGCGTCCGGAGAGGTTCTTGAAGCCGAGCACCGCCACCGAGCGGCGTGGCTTCGCCTGCCGGGTCTCCCCGTCGGCAACGGAAGGCGGCAGGCGCCACGTCCGCGCCGCGTAGCCGCCCAGCGCGGCGAGCACGAGCGCGCCCAGCACGAGCAGCACCGCGGACACCCGGCGGCTGCGCTCGGGCCGCCCGGGAATCGTGGGGATGGCGGGCAGCGAGGGGCTCGAGAGGGTGATGCGCCGGGCCTTGGCCGTGTCCTGGGGCGCCACCAGCGGCGCCCTTCCCACCACGCCCACCTCGCACACCTCCACCGGCTCCTCCACGCCGGCCAGCAGGTAGAAGCCATGGGCGCGCCAGGCCAGCCCGGGTCCCGTCCCGCTGGTGCCCACGACGGCGCGGCGGGCGATGTCGAAGGCGGCGCGTGTCATCAACGTCTGCCCGCCATGGGCCAGCGGCATGATGCGCGCGGCGATCAGCTTGGTGAGCCCCTCCACGTCCACGGGCTTGGCGCCCTGGGCCACCAGGTGGGGCGGGTTCTCGCGCAGCACCACCTCGCCCAGGTGGATGCCCGCGCGCGCCTGGAGCTTCACGCCCTGCTCCCGTGACAGCAGGGCGAGCCGCTCATGGTAGGCGAGCGCGTAGCGGGTGGCGTCCACGGGCCGCTCGAAGAGCAGCAGGAAGCCGTCGGTCTTGTCGATCTCCTGCCCGCCGTGCACGTGCAGCAGTTCGCGGGCCAGTTGATCATGCCGGGCGAAGAGCTCGGCGGCCTGGGCATCGCCCAGGGACTCGACGAGCCGGGTGCTGTCGGTGAGGTCCAACAGCAGCACGGTGCGGATGGCGACGCTCGGCTCGTCGAGCGGACGGGGCACCCCGCTGGGTTGCACGAGCGTGCGCACCACCTCGCGGGCGCTGGAGAAGCGCTTGCGTGGCAGCGGGTCCATGCAGCGGCGGATGACCACCTCCCAGCGGTGGGGCAGGCCCAGCCGCTCCGAGGACGACGCGCCCCGGCGCAGCAGCTCGAGCAGGACCCGTGTCTCGGAGTCCGGCGAGGACAGCGCTCCCGCGAGCAGCTCGAGCAGCACGAGTCCCAGCGAGTAGAGGTCCGAGGCGCTCGTGGGAGCGGAGCCCTTCTGCCGCTCGGGCGAGAGGTGGGGCGCGGTGGCCGGTGGGTTGACGGTCTCCCAGCCCCACGCGGGCGCGGCGAGCACGGCGCGCGTCCCCTCCGGCGCGGAGATGAGCATCACCCGCGCGCTGCGGAGATCTCCATGGACGAGGCCCGCGTCGTGCAGTGTGGCCAGCCCCTCGCAGAGCTGGCGCGCCAGGGGCAGGGCCTCCTGGGGGCTCAGCGGGCCGTGCTGGCGCAGCCGCTCCTCCAGGCTCTCGCCCTCGAGCAGCTCCGTGGCGAGGAAGGGCAGCTCCACGCCGGACGCCTCGTCATGGTGGCGGCCGACCTCCAGGATGCGCTGCACGTGGGGACTCACCACGTCCCGGGCCCGGTGCAGCTCGTGCTCGAGGCGCTCCAGCGACTCCGGGTCTCCCTTGTCCGTGCGGACCAGCCGCACCGTCACGTGCTGCTGGCGCTCCACGTCGAGCGCCTCGTACGTCTCGTCCCGCCCCACGGGGGTGATGGACCGCAGCAGCTTGTAGCGGCCGACGATGAGCCGCTCGCTACCAGATGAGGTCATCGGTGCCATTCCAGACGCCGGGGGGGAGCCGTGGCGGATTCTGCCACACGCCATCTGGGAGGAGAGCCCCAGGCGACGTTTCATGCACGGCGCGTACGCCAAATGGCCGAAGGGAAACGTTGTGGGTGGAATTCCACTTCCGATGAACGTGCGGGGGTCCTGTCCGAACCCCAGCCCCCACCGCTCGGGGAGCACGTGAGCCACGCCACGGCAGTACGCCGGGCGGGTGGTCACCAGTCCTCGAAGAGCACGGGGTCATCTATGCTGTGCGGCCCATGAAGGTCGCGCTGGTCGTGATGCCGCTGGCGGCGGTCCACCGCCCGAGTCTCGCCGCGGGGCTGCTCCAGGCCGCGGTGAAGGCGCGGGGCATCGAGTGCCAGACGAAGTACTTCAACGTCACCCTCTGGAAGATGCTGGGAGCGGAGTCCTACCGCTTCTTCTGCCACGAGGCGCCGATGACGGCGCTGGCCGGGGAGTGGGCCTTCGCACAGGCCTTCCACGGGCGGCGCGAGGGCGCGCGGGAGGCCTACGCACGCGAGGTGTTGGATCATCCGGTGTGGGGCATGCCGCCCGCGCTGCGCGGGCATGTCTGGGCATTGGAGGAGCTGGCGCCGATGTTCCTGCGCCTCGCCTTCGAGTCCTGCGACTGGAGCCAGTACGACCTGGTGGGCTTCACCAGCACCTTCGAGCAGACGATGCCCTCGCTGTGCCTGGCGCGGATGATTCGCGAGCGCTACCCGAAGGTGAAGCTGGTGGCGGGCGGCGCCAACTTCGAGGCGGGGATGGGCCGGCAGTACATGGAGCAGTACGGCTTCCTCGACTACGTGGCCACGGGCGAGGCGGACGTCTCGTTTCCCCAGCTCTGCGAGCACCTGCGCGAGGGCCGCGGCGAGGTCCCTCCGGGCTTCCTCTACCGGGAGGGCGGCGAGGTGCGCGAGTCACCGCGGCGCAAGGAGCCCGGCTACGCCCACCTCGACGCGCTGCCGACGCCCGACTACGAGGACTTCTTCCACCTGGTGCGCACGAGCGCGCCGGAGCTGGCGGCGGGGATGTGGCTGCCGCTGGAGGCCTCGCGGGGGTGCTGGTGGGGCGAGCACTCGCACTGCACCTTCTGCGGCCTCAACGGCGAGGCGATGACGTTCCGCCGCAAGAGCTGGCGGCGCGTGGTGGACGAGCTGGAGGAGGTGGGCCGGCGCCATGGCGCCACGCCCGTGCAGTACGCCGACAACATCCTGGCGATGGACTACTTCAAGGACCTGCTGCCCCACTGGGCGGGCCAGCCGGTGCGCACGGAGAAGTTCTTCGAGATCAAATCCAATCTCAAACGCCGGCAGGTGCGGCTGCTGCGCGATGCGGGCATCACCCGGGTGCAGGCCGGTGTGGAGACGCTGGCGGACGGGACGCTCAAGGTGATGCGCAAGGGCGTGTCGGGCGCGCAGAACGTGGCGCTGCTGCGCTGGTGCCAGGAGCTGGGCGTGGACTCGCTCTGGAACGTCATCTACGGCTTCCCCCGCGAGGACGTGGAGGACTACGCGCGCACGCTCGCGCTCCTCCAGAAGATGGGGCACCTGCGGCCCCCGGACATCTGCTCGCCCATCCGCATGGACCGCTTCAGCCCCAACCACTCGGGCTGGCGGGAGCAGGGCTTCACGCGCATCCGTCCCATGCCGGCCTACCGGCACGTCTTCTCGCTGCCGGAGGAGACGCTCCACGCGCTGGCCTATTACTTCGACTACGAGCACCCCCGCTTCGACGAGGTGCTGGCGCGGGGCGCGGAGCTCCAGTCCTTCATCCTCCAGTGGCAGGAGCGTCACCGGCGGCGGGAGAACGGAGAGCTCGCCGTGAGGCCGCACTGGCGGGGAGGCTTCGTGCTCGTGGACAGCCGCTTCAACCACACGCCGGCCAGCGAGCGTCTCGCGGAGGCCACGGTGTCGCTGCTGCTGGCGTGTGATGCGCCCGTCTCGCGCGAGCAGGCGCTGCGGACGGCGGCCGAGGCCACCGGTGTCTCGAATGCCGGGGCGCTGGAGCAGGAACTGTCCCGGCTGCTGGAACGGGGCATCATCGCCAGTCTGGGCTCGCTGCTGGTGACGCTGGCGATGCTTCCGGAAGGACTGCGGACGGAGCGGCTCGCGAGAGCCCACTGACAACGATGGGAGGGGAGATGTCGAAGCAGACGAGGTACCTGCTGACGGTGGACTCGGCGACGGGCGCGGCGGTGAAGCTGGAGCGGCTGGGAGAAGCGGGGGACCTGACCGAGGTGCCCTTGAGCTCGCTCTCCCTGGGGCCTGCGGGCGTGCCGGGGGCGGTGCCCATGGCCGTTCCGCAGATGCCGGCGATGGTCCCCGTCCTCGTGCCCGCGTACCTCTATATGTACGCGCCGATGGCTCCCATGCCGGTCGCGGGTTACCCCTCACCGGTGGGCCCTGGCGTGAGCCCGGGGCTCGCCGGCCCTGGCGCCCCCGGAGGCCCCGGGACGTATGTGGCGATCTCCGGACCCGGCGCACCCGGCGGGCCGGGAGCACAGACCGCGCAGCCCCAGGGTCCCGGCGCTCCCGGTGGCACCCCTGGCGGTGGAGAGGGGGGTTCGCGGTAGGCTGGCCGCGTGGACCTGAACGCCGCTGCCCGGAAGCTCCAGTCGCTCCGCTCCTTGATGACCGGTCACACCGGCCGCGCCGAGGAGCGGCGCATCCTCGAGTTGTTCATCGGCGCTACCGCCGCCGAGCTCAACCACCTGCTCCTCAACGTGGACCTGGACGCCTTGTTCGGGGACGTGGATGACCGGGTGGTGGGCCCGGACAACCTCACCGCGCTGTTGGAGCTGCTGTGCGTGCAGCGGGCACCCGAGCTGGGCCTGCCCGTCCGCGCCGCGCTCGTCACCGCGCTCCAGACGGGACAGACCCCCGGCCTGGCCGAGCGCATGGTGCGTGCCCTCTTCCTCGGGCTGCGCGGCCGCGAGCTCTCCGAGTTCAAGAACCTGCTCGATGGCCGCGGCAACTCCCACGATCTGCAGCAGCTCGTCTTCGAAGATGTGGACGACGCGCGCATCCGGCAGGACATCCTCACACACATCCAGCGGGAGGCCGTGGCCGCCCCGAGTGGCGAGAACAAGGTGTTGAGCGACATCGACGACACCTTCCTGGCCAACTGGAAGGACACGCGCTACCCGCCGAAGACGGTGTACCCGGGGGTGCTCCAGTTCTACCGCGAGCTGGACCGGGGGCCGGGCGTCATCCCCGGGCGCGAGGGGGACCTCACCTTCATCAGCGCGCGTCCGCAGGATCCGCTCGGCCTCATCGAGGACCGGACCCTGGCCACGCTGCGTGAGCACGGCGTGTCGTCCGCGGTGATGCTCTCGGGGGCATTCACCCACCTGCTGGGCAACGCGCGCATCGCCGCCATGAAGTTCGAGAACTTCAGCCGCTACCTCCAGCTCTACCCCGAGTATGGCTTTGTCTTCACCGGCGACAGCGGGCAGGGGGATGTCGCCTTTGGTGAGAGAATGCTCACAGAGCACCCGGAGTCGGTGCGGGCCGTGTTCATCCACGACGTGGTGGAAACCCCCGAGTCCGTCCGGATGACGTGGCGCGCCAGACGCGTCTTCTTCTTCGACACCTATGTCGGTGCGGCGCTGGAGGCCTTCGCGGTGGGCGTCATCGCCCGGGACGGCGTGGCCCGCGTGGCCCGCGCCGCTCGGGAGGAGCTGGCGCGCGTGCCCTTCTCCTCCGACTCCCAGCGTCAGGCCCGCGTGGCAGAACTGGAGCGGGATGTCCGCCGCGCCGAGGCCCTGCTTCAAAGCGTGACATGAATGTTTTCATGCCACATGCGTCAAGGGTCGTGATTCCAGCAAATACCCGTTATCGCCGGGCTTTGCGGATTGATTCACTTAAAAGAGTGATTCATTTCCCGGGTGGACATGGTGTAAAAGTCCAATGACGGTCCTGCAATCGTAGGTACGAAGCCAGGAGCGCACTGCCGAATGCGAAGCGGTGAGGGCGACTTCACCGTTCCTGGCCGCAGGCCGGTCTCCAACGGAGAACGTAATGCGCCTGAACGAAAGAAGAGGGGGGACGAATGCAAACTGAAACCTTCAAGAGGACCTGTAGCGGCATCCGGGCCCGGATGCTGATGGCGATGAGCGCGCTGCTCATCGCGGCCTGCGGCGGTGAGCTGCCGTCGGACGCGGACAGCGCGAAGCCGGAAGTGGCCCCGTCCGCGGTGAGCGTGCGCGCTCAGGGCGTGGGCAGCACCAACAAGGTGCTCATCCTGGCCAACACGGTGACCGGTGGCACCAGCAGCCTCGAGGCCGCGGCCGCCCGGGCCCTGGGCTACACGGTGGAGCTCGCCACCGACGCCGCCTGGGCCGCGAAGACCTCCGCGGACTTCGCCACCTACCGCGCCCTCATCCTGGGCGACAACACGTGCAGTGGCGTGAGCCTGATCGCCGCCGCCGTGGCCAACCGCAACGTCTGGGGCCCCGTGGTGGACGGTAACGTCATCCTCGTCGGCACCGACCCCGTGTTCCACAAGACCCGGGACGGTGGCGTGCTCACCAACAACTCCGTCAAGTTCGCCGCCGCTCAGGAAGGCAAGACGGGCATGTACATCAACCTGAGCTGCTACTACGACGGCGCCGCGCCCAAGACGCCGCTGCCCATCATGCAGCCGTTCGGTACCTTCACCGTGACGGGCGTGGGCTGCTACAACGACGCCCACATCGTGGCCAGCCACCCGGCCCTGTCGGGTCTGACGGACAGCATCCTCTCCAACTGGAGCTGCTCCGTGCACGAGGCCTTCGACACCTACCCCGAGGCCAACTTCACCCCGCTGGCCATCGCGCGGGACCCGGCGTACGGCTCGCGCTTCCCGGGCTCCAAGGACTTCGCGGACGGCTCACACGGTGTGCCCTACATCCTGGTGCGCGGCGCGGCGCCGGTGAACTGCGGCGACGGCGTGCAGCAGTACCCCGAGCAGTGCGACACCGGCGCCAACAACGGCAAGCCCGGCACCCCCTGCTCCTCCACGTGCCGCCTGAACTGGTGCGGTGACGGTGTGGTGAACCCCGGCGAGCAGTGCGACAACGGCGCCCTCAACGGCGCCGGCTCCTGCAGCGCCTCCTGCACCCTCTCCGTCATCAACCGTCCCCCCGTGGCCCTCTGCAAGGACCTGACGCTGTCGGCCAACGCCACCTGCGGCGCCACCGGCTCCGTGGACAACGGCTCGTACGATCCGGACGGCGACCTGGTGGGCTGCACGCAGTCCACGTCCTCCTTCGGTCCTGGCGGCACCGGCGTGACGCTGACCTGCACCGACCGGACGGGCCTGAAGTCCACCTGCTCCGCGATGGTGACCGTCGTCGACAACAGCGCTCCGTCCATCTCGTGCCCGGCCAGCGTGACGGCCGAGTGCGTCGGTGGCGCCGCCAGCGCCAACCCCGGCGAGGCGACCAGCTCCGACAACTGCGGCATCCCGACCGTGACGAGCACCCCGGGCGCCGGCAGCTTCCCGCTGGGCACCACCACCGTGACGCACAAGGCGACGGACTACTTCGGCAACGTCTCCACCTGCACCAACTCGGTGACGGTGGCCGACACCCAGGCCCCCGTCGTCGCCCTGGCCGGTTACTCCTCCGTGACGGTGGAGTGCCGCACCCCGTACGTCGAGGCGGGCGCCACGGCCACGGACGTGTGCTTCGGTGACCTGTCCTCCTCGGTGACCGTCTCCGGCACCGTCAACACCAGGTCGCCGGGCACCTACACCCTGACGTACTCGGCGAGGGACGCGGCCGGCAACGTGGGCACCGCCTACCGCACGGTCACGGTCGTCGCGGACGCCACGGGCACCTGCGGCGGGTGGATCCTCACGGGCAGCATGGCCCTGCCGCGCCTGCTCCACACCGCCACCCTGCTGGACGACGGCAAGGTGCTGGTGGCCGGTGGCTTCAACACCACCTCGGAGCTGTACAACCCGGAGACCAAGACCTGGTCCGCCACGGGCAACACCCTGGGCTCGCACCGCGGCCACACGGCCACCAAGCTGCAGGATGGCCGCGTGCTCATCGCGGGCGGCGGCGTGTGCCCCATCACCAACGCCACGGCCGAGGTCTACGTCCCGGCCACGGGCAAGTGGAGGCCCGCGGGCATCCTCAACACCCAGCGCTACTACCACTCCGCCGTCCTGCTCCCCAACGGCAAGGTCCTCGTGGCCGGTGGCCGCACGGGTGAGTACGACAGCGGCACCCTGGCCTCCTCCGAGCTGTATGACCCGGCCACCAACACCTGGTCCTACACGGGCAGCCTGAACACGGCCCGCGCCTTCCACACCATGACCCTGCTGCCCAACGGCAAGGTGCTGGTGACGGGTGGGAGCGACGCCGCCGACGGCCTCATCTCCTCCGCGGAGATGTATGACCCGGCCACGGGCAGGTGGAGCACGGTGGCCTCCATGGGCACGGGCCGCTCCTCGCACACCGCCACCCTGCTCAACAACGGCAAGGTGCTGGTCGCGGGTGGCTCGGGCCTGGACATCGCGCTGAGCGCCTCGGCCGAGCTGTATGATCCGGCGACCAACACCTGGTCGGCCACGGGCAGCATGCTCTCGCCGCGCCGGTTCCACACCGCCAACCTGCTGCCGGATGGCCGCGTGCTGGTGGCCGGTGGTTACCACCAGTACACCGGTATCCAGACGGCGTCGGACCTCTACGACCCGGCCACGGGCACGTGGAGCAAGACGGCCGCCATGAACGTGGACCGCTACAAGCACACCGCCACCCTGCTGAAGAACGGCACGGTGCTCGCGGTGGGTGGTGTGAGCAACCACGACCAGGCGTCGGCCGAGTACTACGACCTGTCGGAGCTGTAATCACGGCTCGTCCCGCCGAGGGACCGGGAGGGTGCCGGTGGCCCTCCCGGTGATGCAATCCGAGGCGTAACAGGGTTTCATGCAGGGGACGCGAGGCGCTCGAGCCCGCGTCCCCTGTTTTTTTTGGGCGTGTGTCCCGGCGCTGGGCGCACCCCGCTTCGGAAGGAAGAATGCAGATGCCTCATCGTTCCATGGATTGGTCGTGGCTGCTGGCGTTCGCGCTGGCGGGGGGGAGTTACCTGCCGGCCCATGCGCAGGCCACTCCGGCCCCGGGGTGCCGTCCCGCGACGCTCATCAAGGACGTGTCCGAGGGGGACACCGGCTCGTCGCCGGCCTTCTTCCAGCGGATCGGCTCCACGCTCTACTTCTCCGCCAATGGCGCCCCGGCGGGCGAGTCCAGCGACATCGAGCTGTGGAAGAGTGACGGGACGGCGGCCGGTACGGCGCGCGTGAAGAACATCAACCCGCTGGGAGACTCGATTCCCGACCTGCTGACGGATCTGAACGGGACGCTCCTGTTCACCGCGGATGACGGCGAGCACGGCGTGGAGCTGTGGAAGAGCGACGGGACGGCGGCCGGCACGGTGATGGTCCGGGAGATTGGCGAGGGGCTGGAGTCGGGTGGCACGACGCAGATCATCACGATGGGCGGGAAGGCCTATCTCACCGCCACCAACCATACGGAGGGCCGCGAGTTGTGGGTCTCGGATGGAACGTTCGCCGGTACCCGGCTCGTCAAGGACATCAACCCCGGTATCCGGGGCTCCATCTCCCCGGGAACGCTGCGGGTCGTGGGCAATACCCTCTACTTCGCCGCCGATGACGGCACCCGTGGCACCGAACTGTGGAAGAGCGACGGGACGGAGGCCGGCACGCAGCTCGTCAAGGAGCTGGCGCCGGGAGCCGGCGGTGCCAGCATCGGTGAGGTGACGGTGGTGGGCACGACCGTCTTCTTCACGGCCAATAACGGCACGCTGGTCAACGACCTGTGGAAGAGCGACGGCACGGAGGCGGGCACGGTGCGCGTGAAGGACATCAACGCCGTGAGCACGGCCGGCTCCCCCGAGAGCCTGGTGGCCGTGGGCGGCAAGCTCTTCTTCCGCCTGCAGGACGCGGCGGCGGGCACCGAGCTGTGGGTGAGCGACGGGACGGACGCGGGCTCGGTGCGCGTGAAGGACATCTGGAGCGGAGCCCCGGAGTCCTTCCCGGAGAACCTCACCGCCGTGGGTGGGACGCTCTACTTCACCGCGAATGACGGCGCGAGTGGCGTGGAGCTGTGGAAGAGCGATGGGACGGCGGCGGGCACGGTGCGCGTGAAGGACATCCTCGCGGGCGGCGAGAGCTCGAATCCGCGGCAGCTGACGGCGGCGGGCCCGGTGCTCTTCTTCGTGGTGGGGGACGGCCCCAGCGCCAGGCTGTGGGTGAGCGATGGGACGGATGCGGGGACCCGGGAGGTGGGCAACCTGACGGCCAGCGATCCTCAGTCCCTGACGTTCACGGGCGGCACCCTCTACCTCTCCGCCGAGGACGCCACGTCCGGGCGCGAGCCGTACGCGGTGGTCCCCTCGATTCCCCTCGATTGCACGCCGCCGGCCATCACCTGCCCGGCGAACGTGACGGTGGAGGCCACGGGCCGCTCGGGCGCCACGGTGAACTACACCCCCGCGACGGCGGCGGATGAGGGCGCGGCGGCCCCCACGGTGAGCTACAGCCAGGAGTCCGGGACGGCCTTCGCCGTGAAGGAGACCGAGGTGACCGCCACGGCCACCGACGCGGCGGGCAACACCAACACCTGCTCCTTCAAGGTGACGGTGAAGGACTCCGTGGCGCCCTCGCTGCTCTGCCCGGCGGATGTGGAGACGACCGCCACCCGCAACGCGGGCGCGGTGGTCAACTACCCGGCCGCGCAGGCGACGGACAACGTCTCGGACGTCACCCTCACCTACAGCACGGCGTCCGGTGCCACCTTCCCCGTGGGCAACAACCGCGTGGAGGTCGTCGCCACCGACGCCTC
The DNA here is from genome assembly GCF_057119385.1 of Archangium sp. Classification (NCBI taxonomy): domain Bacteria; kingdom Pseudomonadati; phylum Myxococcota; class Myxococcia; order Myxococcales; family Archangiaceae; genus Archangium; species Archangium sp. The sequence continues at coordinate 123,311 of NZ_DBNGVP010000017.1, forward strand.
GGGCAACCGGGCCAGCTGCTCCTTCACCGTGAAGGTCGCCGCGGCGGGGGGGAGCTCCGGGTGCGGCTGCACCTCGGGCCTCACGCCGGATGCGGCCTGGCTGCTGCTGGGCACGCTCGCTCCGCTGCTGGCGCGCCGCCGCCGCTCCGCTCCTTGACCCCTCCGGAGCAGCCTGGCCGGGCGCCTCGCGCGGGCGCCCGGTAGGCGAGGGGGCGAGGCCCCGCTGTCCGAAGCCGTCATGATTCGCATCTTCCGCCCGGAGGGGTGACCGGGGAGGACCCGGCCGCCTCCATTTTCTCACCGCGGCAGGAGCGAGCGATGGCGCAGCGGATGGATGTTCGGGTCGGCATGGATGTGAAGAGCAGGGACGGACACCGGTTGGGCAAGGTGATCGGCCTGGCGGATGACGCCTTCGTGGTGGAGAAGGGCATCTTCTACGCCAAGGACTACCGGGTCCCCTTCCGCTCCGTGGAGACCATCGAGGGGGATGACATCCTCCTCTCCCTGGACAGGGACCAGCTGCGGAAGGCCAGTCTGGGCGAGGTGCTGCAGGCGACCGACCGGCTGGACATGGGCACGGATGCCCTGTCCGAGGCCCGCATGGACAGCGCGAAGTTCCAGGACCACGAGGTGACGCCTCCCATCGGCTTCGATCCGAACACGCCCTCGCGCTCCTAGGACATGCACCTCGTCCAGTTCCTGTTGCCCCTGCGTGACAACGAGCGGCGCGCGTTCCCCCGGGCGGACTTCGAGAAGGTCCGCACCGAGCTCACCGAGCACTTCGGGGGTGTCACCGCCTTCCTCCAGTCCCCGGCTTCGGGGGCGTGGCTGCTCTTCGAGGTGATGGTGGAGCGGCTCGACCGGGAGTGGTGGAGCGGCTACCGCGAGGAGCTGGAGCGCCGTTTCCGGCAGGAGCGCATCGTGGTGCGTGCGCTCGGGGCCGAGACGCTCTGAGCCGCCCGCGGTTGACACGTCATTGACGTGTCCACTGACGCGTCATGGACGTGCCGCGGGCCCGTTCACCGGCCCACGCGTGATGCGCTCCCTCGGGAGACGCTCCGCGCCGGGCCCGGCATGGGCCTTGCTCATGGAGGCGGTCATGTTCGTGGTGACGGGAGCATCGGGGCATACAGGGGCCGTGGTGGCGCGGACGCTGCTGAAGCAGGGGCAGCGGGTCCGGGTCGTCCTCCGGGATGAGGCCAGGGCGGAGCCGTGGCGGCGGTGGGGCGCCGAGGTCGTGCGGGCGGACCTGCGCGACGTCTCCGCGCTGGCCGTGGCGATGGTGGGCGCTCAGGGGGCCTACCTGATGGTGCCGCCGCCCAGGCCCGCGAGCACCGGGGTGATGGAGGCCCGCGGGCCGGTGGTGGACGCGATGGCGCGGGCGGTGGAGGAGAGCGGGCTGCCGCACTTCGTGCTGCTCTCGGCGATGGGCGCGCAGCACGAGGGCGGGACGGGCCTCGTGAAGACGCTGAACCTCGCGGAGCGGGAGCTGGGCTCGCGGGGCACGCCGATGACGATCCTCCGCTCGGCATACTTCATGGAGAACTGGGGGCAGGGGCTGCGGGCGGTGGTGGACTCGGGCGTGATGCCCTGCTTCCTCGGCCCCGCGGACCGGCGGATGCACATGGTGGCGACGCGCGACGTGGGCGAGGTGGCGGCGCGGTTGCTGCGCGAGCCCACGCTGGGCCGGCGCGTGGTGGAGCTGGCGGGGCCGGTGGAGTACAGCCCGCTCGAGGTCGCGGACACGCTGGCGCGGCTGCTCGGCCGGCCCATCCGCCTGGAGGAGCACACGCCCGCGGCCGAGGTGCCGATGCTCCTGGGAATGGTCGAGGACCCCCTTCACATGGTGCGCGGCTGGACCACGCTCGACGAGGTGCTCGGTGGGCTGCTGCGCTCCCTCCAGGCCTTGCCGCACATGGGTGAGGGCATGACCGCCTCACCGTAGTTTTCATTGAGATCCCGGTCTCAATTCCTTGCATTACAAATGACGAGATGAGCCGGATCCGTCTCGCGCCATGAGAATCTGGTGCGGACGGACCCGGTATGGGAAATCCGCATCTCCTGACAGGAAAAAACTGGAGTGTTGTCTGTCTGGCACTACAAACGCTGGGCTTTCGACAAGGTGCAACCATGACTTCGGCGCAAGCCAAACAACCCTTTCAATTGCCAGATTTCTATGTCCCCTGGCCGGCGCGCCTGAATCCCCATCTCGAGGGTGCCCGGGTGCACTCGAAGGCGTGGGCGCGTGAGATGGGCATCCTGGAGCCCAAGGACGGGACGCCCGATGTCTGGGATGAGGCGAAGTTCGATGCCATGGATTACGCGCTGCTGTGCGCGTACACCCATCCCGAGTGTCCTGGCCCCGAGCTCGACCTGGTCACGGACTGGTATGTCTGGGTTTTCTATTTCGATGACCACTTCCTCGAGGTCTACAAACGCTCCAAGGATTTGACGGGCGCGAAGGCCTATCTCGACAGGTTGCCAGCGTTCATGCCGGTGGACCTCTCCGTCGCGCCGCCGCAGCCCACGAATCCGGTGGAGCGGGGCCTGGCGGACTTGTGGGCGCGCACGGTGCCCACGAAGTCCGTGGAGTGGCGGCGCCGGTTCTTCGAGAGCACCAAGAACCTGCTCGACGAGTCGATGTGGGAGCTGGCCAATATCAGCGAGAAGCGGGTCGCCAATCCCATCGAGTACATCGAGATGCGCCGCAAGGTGGGCGGGGCGCCCTGGTCGGCGGATCTCGTGGAGCACGCCGTCTTCGCCGAGGTGCCGGCCCGTATCGCCGACTCCCGTCCGATGCGCGTCCTCAAGGACACGTTCTCCGATGCGGTGCACCTGCGCAACGACCTGTTCTCCTACGAGCGGGAAATCCTGGAGGAGGGCGAGCTCTCCAACTGCGTCCTGGTCCTCGAGCGCTTCCTGAACGTGGACCCGCCGCGCGCCGCGGAGCTGACCAACGACATCCTCACGTCGCGGTTGCAGCAGTTCGAGAACACCGCCCTGACGGAGCTGCCCCCGCTCTTCGAGGAGTTCGGCCTCAACCCCATCGAGCGGACGCACGTCCTCTCGTACATCCGGGGACTCCAGGACTGGCAGTCCGGCGGCCACGAGTGGCACATGCGCTCGAGCCGCTACATGAACAAGGGCGCCAACAACGCGGGGCACGCGCTGGGTGGCCTGCCTCTGGGCCCCACGGGCCTGGGGACCTCGTTCGCGAGGCTCCACCTGACGCCGGGTGGCCTGGGACTGGGACGGATCAAGAGCTACACCCACGTTCCTTTCACGGCCGTGGGCCCGGTCAAGCTGCCGCGGTTCTACATGCCGTACTCGACACGGCAGAACTCGCACCTGGACGCCGCGCGGCGCAGCTCCAAGGAGTGGGCGCGCCGGATGGGAATGCTGGAATCCCTGCCAGGCCTTCCGGGCGCGTGCATCTGGAATGACCACATCTTCGATGTCGCTGACGTGGCCCTGTGTGGGGCGTTGATCCACCCGGCGGCGACGGGCCCTCAGTTGGATATCACGGCCTGCTGGCTCGTGTGGGGCACCTACGCGGACGATTACTTCCCGGCGCTCTACGGCTACAGAGGCGACATGGCGGGCGCGAAGGTCTTCAACGCCCGGCTGTCCGCGTTCATGCCGGACGACCCCGCCACCCCCACCACCGTCCCCACCAACCCGGTGGAGAAGGGCCTGGCGGATTTGTGGGCTCGCACCGCCGGCCCCATGTCCGCCGAGGCGCGCAATCACTTCCGCAAGGCCATCCAGGACATGACGGAGAGCTGGTTGTGGGAGCTGGCCAATCAGATGCAGAACCGGGTGCCGGATCCGGTGGACTACGTGGAGATGCGCCGCAAGACGTTCGGCTCGGATCTCACGATGAGCCTGTGCCGGCTGGCCCAGGGGCACGGGCTTCCGGCCGAGCTCTTCCGCACCCGGACGATGCGCGCGTTGGAGAACTCGGCCGCCGACTACGCCTGCCTCACCAACGACGTCTTCTCCTACCAGAAGGAGATCGAGTTCGAGGGGGAGCTCCACAACGGCGTGCTGGTGGTGCAGCGCTTCCTCGACCTGGACAAGGCGCGGAGCGTCGAGGTCGTCAACGACCTGATGACCGCGCGGATGCGCCAGTTCGAGCACCTCATCAAGACCGAGCTGCCCACCCTCATCACCCACTTCGGGCTGGACGGGAAGGCGCAGGAGCGGCTGCACGCCTACGTCGAGCAGCTCCAGCAGTGGATGGCCGGCGTGCTCATCTGGCACCAGACGGTGGACCGCTACAAGGAGTTCGAGCTGCGCCGCAGCCGGACGCCCGGGCGGTACCTGCACCACCTCCGGGGCCCCACGGGGCTGGGGACTTCGGCGGCGCGCATCGCGTCCCTGCTGGGTGGAAATCGGGCCGGGCAGACCGGCCGTGAAAAGGATCGTGGTCTTCAGACGGAAGGAAAGAGGTAGGTCATGGCGAATATCGAGAAGCTGATTGAGGAAGCCCGGAAGCAGCAGATGAGCCTTGGGACGGAAGCGGCGCGCCAGCTGGCGACGACGACCAAGTCCGCCCCGCAGATGCAGGGCATCTCCACCCGGTGGCTCCTCAAGCTGCTGCCCTGGGTGCAGGTCAACGGCGGCGTGTTCCGGCTCAACCGGCGCCTGAGCTACAACGTGGGCGATGGCCGCGTGTCCTTCACCAGCACCGGTGCGCGGGTGCAGGCCATCCCCCAGGAGCTCCAGGAGCTGCCGCTGCTGCGCGGCTTCGAGGACCCCGAGGTGCTGCAGGCCCTGGCCAGCCGCTTCGAGCAGAAGGAGTACAAGGCCGGTGAGGTCATCACCCAGGCCGGCACGGAGGCCGACTCCATCGTCCTCATCGCCCACGGCAAGGTGAACAAGATCGGCACCAGCAAGTACGGCGAGCAGACGGTGCTCGCGGTGCTGGCCGATGGCGACCACTACAGCTACGAGGTGCTGCTGGAGTCGAACGACCCGTGGAAGTTCACGGCCAAGGCCGTCACCCCGGTCACCGTGCTGTCCCTCCAGCAGTCCGCGTTCGAGGCGGTGCTCGCCCAGTCCCCGACGCTGCAGAAGCACATCGAGGACTTCAAGGCGCTCGCCAAGAAGAAGCAGGATTCGTCGGGCCAGGCGGACATCGAGCTGGCCGCCGGCCACCACGGCGAGCCCGTGCTGCCGGGCACCTACGTGGACTACGAGACGTCGCCCCGCGAGTACGAGCTGAGCGTCGCGCAGACGGTGCTGCAGGTCCACACGCGCGTGGCCGACCTGTTCAACGATCCGATGAACCAGGTCGAGGAGCAGCTGCGTCTGACCGTCGAGGCGCTGAAGGAGCGCAAGGAGCACGAGCTCGTCAACAACCGGGAGTTCGGCCTGCTGCACAACGCGGACCTCAAGCAGCGCATCCACACCCGCAGCGGTCCGCCGACGCCGGATGACATGGACGAGCTGCTGGCCACCGTGTGGAAGGATCCGTCCTTCTTCCTGGCGCATCCGCGGGCCATCGCCGCGTTCGGCCAGGAGTGCAACCGCCGGGGCGTGTACCCGGGCAGCATCGACGTGAACGGCCGCGCGGTCACCGCCTGGCGCGGCATCCCCATCTTCCCCTGCAACAAGATTCCCATCAGCGAGTCGCGCACCAGCTCCATCATGCTGATGCGCACGGGCGCGGAGAACCAGGGCGTCGTGGGCCTGCACCAGGCCGGCATCCCCGACGAGGTCGAGCCCAGCCTGAACGTGCGGTTCATGGGCATCAACGACAAGGCGGTCATGTCCTACCTCGTCAGCACCTACTTCTCCACGGCGGTGCTCATCCCCGACGCGCTCGGCATCCTCGAGAGCGTGGAGATCGGCCGCGTCTAGCGCGCGGGCGCTCCGAGGCAGTCCAGAGACACAGCTGAGGCACAGCTCATGGCGAATACGATGAACACGGGCAGTGGTGGTGGTGAAGCGGAACAGCGGCAGATGAGCCTGGGGACGGACGCGGCCCGTCAGTTGGCGACGACGACCAAGTCGCGGCCGCAGATGTTGGGAATCACGCCCCGGTGGCTGCTGCGCATGCTGCCCTGGGTCGAGGTGCCGGGTGGCGTGTACCGCGTCAACCGGCGGCTGACCTACTCCGTGGGTGATGGGCGCCTCAGCTTCGCGAACATCGGCGCCCGGGTGGAGGTCATCCCCCAGGAGCTGCGCGAGCTGCCCCTGCTGCGCGAGGTCGAGGATGCCGAGGTGCTGTCCGCCCTGGCGTCGCGGTTCGTGCAGCGGGAGTTCAAGCCGGGCGAGCGCATCGTCGAGGCGGGTCAGCCCGCCGAGCACGTGGTGCTGCTCGCCCATGGCCGGGCCCAGAAGGTGGGCCGGGGCCAGTATGGCGACGAGGTCCTGCTCGAGGTGCTCGCCGATGGCGATCACTGGGGGGACATGTCGGTGGTGGAGGCGAACGACCAGTGGAAGTTCACGGTCAAGGCGCTCACCCCGTGCACGGTGATGATGCTGCCGCAGCGGGTGTTCGAGGAGCTGATCAAACAGTCCCCGGTGCTGTCGGCGCATGTGGATCGGCTCAAGGAGCGGTTGAGCAAGCCGCAGGACAAGGCGGGACAGGCCGCCATCCAGCTCGCAGCGGGACACCGCGGCGAGCCGGAGCTGCCGGGGACGTTCGTCGACTACGACCTCAAGCCCCGCGAGTACGAGCTGAGCCTGGCGCAGACCCTGCTCCGGGTGCATAACCGCGTCGCGGACATCTACAACGGTCCGATGAACCAGGTGGGGGAGCAGGTCCGGTTGACCATCGAGGCCCTGCGCGAGGCGCAGGAGAACGAGATGATCAACAACCGGGACTTCGGGCTGTTGCACAACGCGGACCTGAAGCAGCGCATCCACGCGCGCAGCGGGCCGCCCACGCCCGATGACCTGGACGAGCTGCTCAGCCGGCGCAAGAAGTCACGGTTCTTCCTGGCGCACCCGAGGGCCATCGCCGCGTTCGGGCAGGAGTGCACCCGGCGTGGGCTCTACCCGCCCACCGTCGAGGTGGAGGGCCGGAAGTTCATCGGCTGGCGCAACGTGCCGCTGCTGCCCTGCGACAAGATTCCCATCTCCGAGTACGGCACGACCTCCATTCTCGTGCTCCGCACGGGGAAGGATGATCAGGGCGTCGTCGGGCTGCGCCAGACGGGCATCCCGGACGAGGTCGAGCCGGGCCTGTCCGTGCGGCACATGGGCGTCAACGAGAAGGCGGTCTCGTCCTATCTCGTCAGTACGTACTACTCCGCGGCCGTGCTCATCCCCGACGCGCTCGGAGTCCTGGAGAACATCCAGCTCGGGCGCTGAGCGTCCTCGGTTTGCCACCCGCCCCGTTCAGGGGCGGGTGCGGCTCAGGCGCTGGCGAGCTTCGGGCTGGACTCGGCTGAGGGGGCACTCGGATTGAGGTTGCCCGTCAGGTACTTGCCGGAGAAGCAGGCCGTGCAGAAGGTGGTGCGCTCCTTGTCTCCCACCGCGCTGCCCAGGCCCTCCATGGAGATGTAGCCCAGCGTGTCCGCCGTCACGTAGCGGGCGATCTCCTCCACGCTGTGGCTGGAGGCGATCAGCTCCTGCCGGCTCGGCGTGTCGATGCCGTAGTAGCAGGGCCACTGCGTGGGCGGAGACGAGATGCGCAGGTGCACCTCCAACGCTCCGGCCGCCTTGAGCATCTTCACGATTTTGCGGCTCGTGGTGCCGCGCACGATGGAGTCGTCCACCACCACCACGCGCTTGCCCTTGAGCACCTGGCGCACCGCCGACAGCTTCAGCTTCACGCCGAAGTGGCGGATGGACTGCTGCGGCTCGATGAAGGTGCGGCCCACGTAGTGGCTGCGGATGAGGCCCACGTCGTACGGAATGCCGCTCGCCTGCGCGTAGCCGATCGCCGCCGGCACGCCCGAGTCCGGCACCGCGATGACCAGGTCCGCTCCGGGCGCCGGCTGCTCCCTGGCCAGCTGCCGCCCCATCTCCTTGCGCGTCTCGTACACGCTCGTGCCGAACAGCACCGAGTCCGGCTTGGCGAAGTACACGTGCTCGAAGATGCACCGGCCCAGCCGCGTGGGCGGGAAGGGCTGGCTGGCGTGCAGGCCCGTCTCGTCGATGACCACCATCTCTCCGGCCTCGAGCTCCCGCAGGAACTCCGCCTCGATGAGATCCAACGCCGTCGTCTCGCTGGCCAGCACCCAGCTGTTCTTCAGCATGCCGAGCACCAGCGGCCGGAAGCCGTTCGGGTCCCTCACCGCCACCAGCTTCTTGTCGGTGAGGAAGAGGATGCTGTAGGCGCCCTTCACCTTGGAGAGGGCCTCGACGACCTTCTGCTCGAAGGTGGGCTGCTTGGAGCGGGCGATGAGGTGGATGACCACCTCGGTGTCCGAGTCCGACTGGAAGATGGCGCCGTCGGCCTCGAGCTGGTGGCGCAGCTCCTGCGCGTTGACGAGGTTGCCGTTGTGGGCCACCGCCAGCTGCCCGCCCACGTACTCCACCGTGAGGGGCTGGGCGTTCTTGAGCTGGCTGACGCCCGCCGTGGAGTAGCGCACGTGGCCGATGGCCGCGCTGCCCGGCAGCTTCTCCAGCACCGGCGCGGTGAAGATGTCCGCCACGAGCCCCATCTCGCGATGGGCCCGGAGGCCATGGCCGTCCGTGGCGACGATGCCCGCGGACTCCTGCCCACGATGCTGCAGGGCATGCAGGCCGAGGTACGTCAGGTTGGACGCCTCTGGGTTACCAACGATTCCGAAGATCCCACACATGCCGCGAGCCTTACCCCCTTCGGGTGCCGAACGGAACTGGAGAACGGCGGCCTCGTCCGGGGGATTCCGGGAGGGGGGTGGGGAAAGGGCAGGCAGGCGGAGATTCACCTGGAATTCACCATCTGGAGGTAGGCTTCCCTCCCTGGATGTCCTCGCGCTTCCGGCGCTGGCTGCGCCACCTGCTTCCCCTGTTGATTCTCACCGTGGGCTCGGCGTACGCCCTCGCGTCCTGGAACTGGTGCGGGCGGTGGAACGAGCGCGCACCCCTGGTACTCGAGCAGGCGAGGGCCGAGGGTCCCCTGAAGGCCGGGGCGGCGAAGGTGCCGCTGGCTCCGCCCTATCCCGTGGTGGTGGCCGGTTATGGGCCTCCCCGCCCCGAGGCCAGCCAGGCGGACACCCCACCCCAGGCGCGGGCCGTGGTGCTGGCCGCCGGGGACGTGAAGGTGGGGCTGGTGTCGCTGGAGCTGCTGCTGGTGCCCGACGAGCTGGTGGCGGCGGTGCGCGAGCGGGCCGCGGGCCTGGGGCTCCCGCACGTGGTGGTGGTGGCCACGCACGCGCACTCGTCCTTCGGAGGCTATGACTCGCGGCTGGTGTCCCAATTGGTGGGCACCGGGCGCTTCCGGAAGGCGGCACTGGAGGCGGCGGTGGCCGGGGCCACCGAGGCGCTGCGTCAGTCGGTGGCGCGGCTCGCGGACGTCACGTTGGAGGTGGGCGAGGCGAAGGAGCCGGGCCTGGTGCGCTCGCGCTCGGGAGGCGATGCCCCGGATGGAGCGCTCACCCACGCGGTGCTGAGAAGCGCGGCGGGGCCGGTGGCGGAGCTGCTGGTGTTCGCCGCGCACCCCACGGTGGTGCCGAGGAAGCGGGACTTCGTGGACCCGGACTGGCCGGGGCGGCTGAGCCAGCTGCGCGAGGAGCGGGGTGGGGTGGCGCTGGTGCTGCAGGGGGCCGCGGGCAACGCGTCGGTGGCCTTCGACGAGGGCGAGGGCGTGGAGAAGGCGCTGGGGTACGCGCGGGCCGTGGCGGGACTGGCCGAGCGCACGGCGCCGGTGGCGGCCGGGAGCCCGAGGCTGGCCTTCGCGCGGGTGGAGGTGGCGCTGCCGAGGCCGGACGCCTCGCGGCTGGTGCCGTCATACTCGCGCGCGGCGGGGGACAACTTCCTGTGCGCCTCGTCCTCGCGGACGGCGGAGGTGGGGGCGCTGACGCTCGGGCCGCTGGAGCTGCTGATGCTGCCGGGCGAGCCCACGGTGGGCGCGGGTGCGGCGCTGGTGCGGCGCACGGGGGCCACGGGCGTGCTGGGGCTGGCGGACGGTTACGTGGGCTACGTGGAGACGCCGGAGCGGGTGGAGGCGCGCGAGGGCGAGTCGCGCCGCCAGTACTTCGGCCCCGCCCTGCTGGAACGCCTGGGCACGGGGGCGGATGAGGCCGCCCGGGCCGCGGGCTTCACTCGCTGAGCGGACCGCTCAGATCTTCTCGAGCTTCTCGAACTGCGAGTCCTCGTCCCGCTTCTTGAAGAGCAGGGCGGTGCGGCCCAGGAGCTGGGCCAGCTCGGAGCCCGTGCCCTCGGCGAGCTTCTTGGCGGCCTCGTGGCGGTCCTCCGGGCCCTCGTTGATCTTCACCTTGATGAGCTCGTGGTCGTGCAGCGCCTGCTCGACGGCGGCGATGACGCCCTCGGTGACGCCCGACTGGCCCACGATGACCACCGGCTCCAGGTGGTGTCCCAGCCCGCGGAGGTGGCGGCGCTGTTTTCCGGTCAACGGCAAGATGCTTCTCCTCGTGTAGGGGAGCGCTCGGCGGCGCTCCCGGGGTGGCGCACCCTACTTCTTTTGGGACGCCATGCGGATCTCCCGCTGCGCGTCGATGTGATTGGGCTGCACCTCCACCGTCTTCTGGAAGTGCTTGAGCGCGCCGTGGTTGTCACCACATAGCTTGGCGATGACTCCCAGGAAATAGTGCCCCGAGGCCACCTTGTCGTTTTGCTTCAGACACTGCTGGATGTCCTTGTAGGCCTCGGCGTAGCCCGCCTTCTTGTCCTCGAAGGTGAAGAAGCGGGCGTAGCCGCGCCAGGCGAAGAACTCGGGCTCCTCGGGGTTGAGCTGGATGGCCTCGTCGAGCAGTTTGGCGGCGTCGGCGAACTTGCGGGCCTTGATGTAGATGCCGGCCTTGCGGAAGAACTCCTCGCTCTTGAGGATGGCCTCCACGTCCACCTGGGCCGGCGTGCTGCCGCCGGTCTTGAGATCCTCGAGGTACGCGGCGCGGCTCTTGTCGTCCGAGAGCGCGCGGTAGGCGTCGCCGATGTAGGCGAAGATGTCGGCCTTGAGCTTCTCCAGCTCGGGAGGCGCACCGGGAGGCAGCGTGTCCGGGTGGTACTGCTTGGCCAGCTTGAAGTAGGCGATCTTCACCGCCGGGCCGTTGGTGTCCACGCCCAGGCCCAGGCGCTCGAAGTGGTTCTGCTCCTTCATCTTCGCGGCGAGCTCGCGGAGCGTGGGAATCTCGGCCGCGCCCGGTGCGGAGCCAGGGGCCGCGGCGGGAGCGGAGGCAGGAGCCGGGGCGGCCGGTTTCGCCGCGGGCGGAGCGGCGGCGGCGGGCGCGGCCGGTTTCGCGGCGGGAGGAGGCGGGGCGGGCTTGGCCACCGGGGCCTGAGGTGCCGCCGGACGGGGCGCGGTGGCCTGGGGGGTGGCGCCGGCCTGGGCGACCCCTGGCGCCGTGGCCGCGCGGGCGGCCTGGGGTGCGGCGGCGGGAGGCGCGGCCGGCTTGGCGGCGGGAGCCACGGGAGGCACCGTCTTGGCGGCCGGAGCCACGGGAGGCGCCGTCTTGGCGGCCGGAGCCACGGGAGGCGCCGTCTTGGCGGCCGGAGCCACGGGAGGCGCGGTCTTGGCGGCGGGCTGCGGGGCGGCCGGGGCGTTCGCCTGCGTGGGAGGGGGAGCCGCCACGCGCGGGGCCACGGCCGCGAAGGACACCCCATCGAGCTCCTTGAGGAGGAACACGAGGCGCAGCAGGTGCTCGGCGTCCTGGGGAATGTCGTTGAGGAGCTGGCCGGTGGAGCGCACCCCGTCGATGAGGGCGAGCACGCGCACCTCGTGAGGGGTGAGGCGCAGGTCACCGGTGGCCACGCGGCCGTTGGCCTTCATCACCGGCAGGGGGAGCACGGGCTGGAGCCGGCGGCGGAGGTCCGCGCTGGGCATGCGGCGCACGAGATCGCTCAGCACGGCCCACTTGTTGCCCAGGGGCATGGCCTTGGCGGCGGGCAGCTCCCTGGGCTCGAAGGTGAAGGAGCCGGACTCGGCGCGCAGGCCCTTGAGGAGGATGGCCTGGGCGCGGTGGGCGAGCTGGGTGAAGGCGGAGGCGGGCTGGAGGAGCCCCAGGCCGAAGAGGGCCGCGAGCAGCTCTCCGCCGAAGCGGCCGCGGGCGGCCTCGGCCTGCTGGAGCTGCTCGGCGGTGGCGAGCTTCGCCTGGAGGAGCCAGGTGCCCAGCGTGTCCTCGGGGTGGGAGGAGTCGATGAACTCGGGGTTGCCCTTGCGGAAGTGGATGCTGACGGCGCAGTCGGCGAGGGTGAGCGTGAGCAGGCCCGTGTGGTTGCCGGCGGCGATGAGGCCGTAGAGGCGCACGGGCGAGTGCGTCTCGATCGTCCCACTGGCGGGAGGTGGCTCCTCCGGGGTGGAGACCGAGGGGACGGAGACCGAGGGCCGCGCGACGGCCGGTGCGGGAGCGGCGGCCGCCGCGGGAGGCACGCCCGGAGCCTGGGCCGCGGGCTGTGCGGGTGCACCGGGCGCCACGGGGGCAGGCGGGCGGGCGGCGGGGGTTGCCACGGGCACACCGGCACCGGGGACGGGAGGCCGGGTCATGGCGGGGCCGGCGCCAGGCACACCGGGAGCGGGCGGCCGGGCGACGGCACCGGGGCCCGCGGGGGGCACGGAGACGGGAGGCCGGGTGATGCCGGGGCCCGCGATGGGCACACCGGCACCGGCGACGGGAGGACGGGTGACCGCGGGGCCCGCGACAGGCACACCGGCACCGGCGACGGGCGGCCTCGTGACGGCACGAGGCGGCGCGGCGGGCGCACCGGGCGGGGCCGCGGGCACACTTGGACCGGGGGGAACGACGTCGCCCCACGTCTCGCGGGGGAACGAGTCGCGCAGGTGCGGGAAGCGCCCGGGGAAGGCGAAGTTGATGCCGTCCTCGGACACCTGGAGCTTGCCCTGGATGATGCCGTTATCGATCAGCAACTCGATGGTTGGCAGGGCGAGCGGACCCCAGATGGTCCCCTGTTCGTTCCGCACGAAGTATTGCCGGACTTCTCCCTCCGCCATCTCGGATGTCGCTCCTTGTGTGCCTGGGGGCACCCTAACCCGGACCCAACGCCTCCGCTACGGAGCCTCCAACGAGGCCAGCCCGATGAGGCTCAGGCAGGCCGGGTCCGCGTCCTGAGCGCTCGGTGGGTCGAAGCAATACACCTCTGTATCGAACACCTTGCACAGGCCCTTGGGGGTGGCCGCGCAGGACACCTTGGAATAGGCCTTGGTGCAGCCGTAGCCGCACACCGGTTGGCCGTCGCTCAACTGGCACTGCAGGGCCGGCAGGTTCTTGCCATAGGCGCAGAGCACCTCGGCGGGCGGGTCGAAGCAGGTGAGCTGGAGACCATCGCTCTTGCAGGCGCCCGCGGGCGTCCTGTTGCACGCCACCTTCCCGGCGCCCAGGGTGCACTTGTAGCCGCACGCGCTCTCCACGCCGTTGCTGCGGCACTCGGCGCGAGGCGTGTCCTTGCCATGAACGGCGTACACCTCGGGGGGCGGATCGAAACAGACGATCTCGTCATTGCGTCCGACACAAATACCCGCGGGAGTGCGCGCGCACTTCACCTTGCCGGGTTGCGTGGCGCAGTTGTAGCCGCAGGCCACCTGTCCGTCGATGACCTTGCAATCGGGCTCGGGCAGGGCGCTGCCGTAGATGCGGACGATGTGGGGCGGAGGGTCGAAGCAGATGGCCTGACCATCCAGGACCTGGCAGGTGCCCTGGGGCGTCTGCGCGCACTGCACGCGCCGCCCGTCCGACTTGCACTGGTAGCCACACGCCACGTGCCCGTCGATGGAGCGGCAGGTGGGCCCCTTGGGGTCCACGGGCGCGGGCGGGGCGGACAGCAGCACGAGGGTCATCACGGAGACGAGGGAGGCGAGCACGGAAGGACCTCGGCGGGGGGGCTTGGCCCCGAATTGACGCCCAGAGTCGTCGCGCACGCAAGCTTTGGACGTGGTAGGTGGCCGCTCGTGGAAGTCAGCGCGCTCGAAATCGTCCTGTTGTGTATCGCGGCCCTCACGGCGGGTGTGGTGGATGCCATCGCCGGGGGAGGAGGGCTCGTGACGCTGCCCGCTCTGCTGACGACCGGCCTGCCGCCGCACGTGGTGCTGGGGACCAACAAGGGACAGTCGGTGTTCGGCGCGTTCGCGGCGCTGGTGCGCTTCTATCGGGCGGGGCTGCTGAACCGGCAGCTCGCGACGGTCACCTTTCCGCTGGGGCTGGTGGGCTCGTTCCTCGGCGCGGGGCTGGTGTTGCTGATGCGCCCCGAGGTCCTCAAGCCGGTGGTGCTCGCGCTGTTGGTGATCGTCGCGGCCTTCCTGGCCTTCCGCCGGGGGCCGCCGCCGGGCGAGCGGCCCGAGCCTCCCCGCAACCGCCTGCTGTCGCTGGGAGCGATCATCGCGCTGCTCATCGGCACCTATGACGGCTTCTTCGGGCCGGGGACGGGCACGTTCCTCATCATCGCCTTCTCGGGGCTGCTGGGGCACGGGCTGACGAAGGCCTCGGCGGACGCGAAGGTGGTGAACTTCGCCTCCAACCTCGCGGCGGTGAGCCTCTTCGCCTACCGCGGCCTGGTGCTCTGGTACGTGGCCCTGCCCATGGCCGCGGCGCAGTTCACCGGCGGGTGGATTGGCGCGCACCTGGCCGTGCGGGGCGGCGACAAGCTGGTGCGCAAGGTGGTGCTGCTGGTGGTGACGGCGCTCGTCCTCAAGCTGGGCCGCGACGTCTTCGCCGGGTGAGCCCGCTCAGCCGATGAACACCAGCAGCCCGTGGCCGCGCCTGGCCACGGCGGCCGTGAACTTCTTCAGCTCCTCGAAGAAGGAGAAGAGCTCCTCTTCGGGGTCGAGGTCGGGCGGCGGCTCCTCCCAGAAGCCCGGATAGATGTCCTCTTCCTGCAGGCGCGCGGGATCATAGCGCTTGCGCAGCGTGTCCTCGGAGAGCGCGCCGAGCGCCTTGGAGAGGGTCTTCACCTGGTCCGGCGTGAAGACGCGAGCGGTGCCCTCGTCCGAGGGGATGTCTCCCACGTCCTGGCCTCCGCGCACCAGGAAGTCCAGTGGCGCCTTGCCCTCCCAGGCCGTGCCCGTCATCAGGTACTGCAGGCCGTGCCAGGTCTCACCGATGTCGAGGTCCAGGAAGCGCGAGCCCTCCGCGTCCTCGAAGTCCTCCTCGTCGTCGATGAACTCCTCGAGCTTGTCGGGGTGCTCGAGCAGCTTCTGGCGCTGGGTGTCCGTCAGGCTGCGAAGGGTACAGAGCATCTCCATCCGTTTCTCCTGCCCGGGTCACGGGGGCGGCGACCTTACCAGTGGTTCGCAACCCCTCGAAAGTATCGAGCCCGCGCCCGGGGGTCCGCCGAAGCACCGCGCGCGTGATGCTCATGGACCCCATCCTCTGGAGCAACGGCTGGCCCTCGATGCCCGAGGCGCCGTCCATCACGTCGCGGCCCATGCCGTAGGCGCGGTGCTTCACCGGGAGGGCGGCGCGAGCAGCTCTCCCACCCGCCGCCGCGCCTCCTCCACCTGCTCCCGCGTGGCGAGGAAGGCCCCGTTGAACGCGGGGCACTCGTCCACGAGCTCCCGCATCGCGGCGAACGCCGCCTTCGAGAGGAAGGGAGCGAGGTGCACCCATCGTTTGCGAGAGGCCCAGGGCTTGCCGGCCGCGATGTCCCGAGCGAGCTCGGCACGGGCCCTCGCGGCCTCTCCGCGCCCCGCGGGCACCTGGCGGGCGAGCGCGGCGTCGAAGGCGCAGGCGCTCCGCATCACCACGTCCTCGTGGAGCAACCACCACCCCTGGCCGAACGCGGGAACGAGCCCCTCCCGGAGCAGGACGCCGCCGATGCGAGAAGCATCCGCTCCGGCTTCCGGGTGCGCTTCCAGCCCGAGGTTGCACGTGGCGATGGCCACCTGCGCCGCCTCCAGTGCGCGCAAGGGGCGGCCCGCATGGACGCAGCCGGAGAGCAGCACGTTCGACAGGTAGCCCAGGTCCTGCATGCACCGCGCGAGGGCCTCGGGCGATTCACCCTGGAGCCAGGCCAGCGCCTCCCGGAGGACCCTGGCCGAGGCGTACGGGTGGGTGCCGCCGCCCTCGCCGAGCAGGGCCACCGGGGGCCGCGGGGTCAGCACCTCCGCCTCCTGGAGGAGGTGGAGCAGGGGCATGGTGGATGCCGCGGCCTGGGCGGGCCGTACGCCATCCACCTGGGCGGGCGGAGTCCGTGTGGCCTCGCGCTGAGCCCGGGCGTAGCCGCGGGTGATGGGGTCGTCTCCCACGCGCCCGGACCTGGCGAGTCCCAGGAAGGCCGCCGCATCCGTGGGGGCGACGAAGCCCTCGCGCTCGCGCCGCTCCTCCCGCGCCTGGGACACGTCCGCTTCGAGCTGCTCGGCCGTGGTGAGGACCGCGTACAGCCCACCGTTGTCCTCGATGAACTCGGAGGCCTGATGGCAGCAGCGCTCGAGCAGACGCACGAGGAGCTCATGGTGTGCCTCGTCGAGCGCCACGAGCACCGAGAGCACCGCGTCCCACGACTCGGGCCGGCGGGCGATGAGCAGGAACCGGTCCAGCTCATGGCTGAGGCTGCTCTCCAGCGCCTTGTCCACGAGGGACTCGTCCTCCTGGGCTTCGTTCGAGCGCATGCGTTCGAGCGTCAGCGCATCCAGGTCCAGCACCAGGAGCTGCCCGGACAGCGCGAAGGTGACGAAGTCCTCGTCCATCTCCGCGAGCCGGGCCGCCGCGCGATCCGCCCCCATCTCGAGCATCACCTCCAGCCAGAGGCCGAAGCGCTCCGTGTCGAAGCGCTCCTCCTGGCCGGGGCGGGTGCTGTGCCACAGGTCCTCGTCGAAGATGCGGGCCAGTTGCTGCGTCGTGGCGAGAGCCACCAGCTCTCCCGCGTCCTCCAGCCCGACGTGGTGGATGAGGCGCGTCAGGGCGGGGACTGGCAGTTGCTGGAGGGCCGAGACCTGCTCCGGGCTCTCCAAGATGCGGTACATCAGCGATCGGGTGTCCACCCCCCTGCTCAGCGAGTTCGTCACGAGTGCCTCTCCTTCATGAGTGAACGGATGATTCATTTTTGATGGACGCGAGGACGCGCGGGTGGGCCCGGCTCCTCGCCTGCTCAGGACTCGAAGAGCGCCGCGAGTCCGGTCAGGTGGTATCGGGAGAGCGCCTCCACCGCCTCGCGGATGGCGTGCTCCTCCTCGAAGTGACGGAGGATGCGCCCCAGCGATGTGACGTAGTTCCGGTACAGCTCCTCGAGCGCGAAGCGCGTGGGTGGGGAGGGCCGGGCGTGGAAGTGGGAGGTGGCGGACTCGAGCAGGAACTGGACGAGCTTGTCCGCGAAGTGCTCATGCGGGGTGCCCTCGGAGCTGGAGAGCAGCACGACGACGCGCAGCCGGTTGCCCAGGCTGAAGGCGAGCGCCTCCTCGGAGATGAGGCGATAGGGGGCGCCGGGCTCCAGCTTCCGGAGGTCCTTCACGCCCCGGGCCGCCTCCACGCGCTGCCGCAGGAGCCGCTGGAAGGTGGTGACGAACGAGTCGGGGACGGCGGCCTCGTAGAGGGCGTTCTTGTTCTCGAAGTAACGGTAGATGTTGCCGGTGGACACCCGGGCGGCCGAGGCGATCTCCGCCATGCTGGCGCTCCGGAAGCCCTTGCGGGCGAACACCTCCAGCGCGGCCGCCAGGATGGCCTCGTGGACCTCGTCCTTGAGGTATTGCGCCATCGCCCACCTCCGCCATCAGTGAATGGGTCATTCACTATTATGGCCCGGCCCGGGTGGATGCAAGCGGCGGAGGGGCAGCCGGGCGGGCCAGCGGGAGTGCCGACAAATGTTGACCCAGCGCGTCGAGCGTGCCCGGCTCGTCGAAGAACGTAGAAAAATGGTGCGCATAAGAAGGATAGGACGGCTCACGAGGCCCCGTTGCCCCATGGGCGGATTGGACCTAAGAGGCAACCGGCCCCGCTCGTGAGCCAGGCCCCCGCCACCGATTCGAGGACGCTGCATGTCGCAAACCCCTCTGCACATCGCCCAGGATTTTCCGCCCACCTCGGTCGAGGAGTGGCGTCGCCTCGTGGACAAGGACCTGAAGGGAAAGCCCTTCACGTCGCTCCAGTCCGCGCTCGAAGGGGGCCTCTCGCTCCAGCCGCTGTACACGCGGGAGGACGCGGGCCCGGCCGCTCCGCCCGAGCCGCCGGGCGTCGCTCCCTTCGTTCGTGGGACGCAGGCTCTCGGCCTGACCGAGGGCGGCTGGCTCGTCTGCCAGGAGTACAGCGAGCCCGACGTGGCCACCGCCGCCGAGGCCATCCGCGTTGATCTCGACCGGGGCGTCCTGGGCGTGTGGCTTTGCCTCGGCGAGACCCAGGGCATCCGCGTGCGGAATGCCGCGGACCTGGAGCGCCTGCTCGCCTCCGTCGCGCTCTCCAGGACACCCGTCCACCTCGAGCCCGAGGAGAACCCACTGTCCGCGGCGGCGCTCCTGCTCGACGTGGCCGAGCGCACCCGGACCCCGCGCGAGAGCCTCCAGGGTTGCCTCGGGGTGGACCCGCTTGGTGTCCTGGCTCGCACGGGCGCGCTGCGGAACGGGCTCCAGGCGGTCTTCACCGAAGCGGCTTCGCTCGTCACGTCCACGCGCAAGGGCTCTCCGGGGCTGCGCGCGCTGCTCGTCTCGACGCGGGCCTACGCCGACGCGGGCGCCACGTCCGTGCACGAGCTGGCCTGGGCCATTGCCACCGGCGTGGAGTACCTGCGGGGGCTCGAGCGTGCCGGCGTCTCGCCCGAGGACGCGGCCCGCTCCCTCCAGTTCTCGTTCTCGGTGGGCAGCCAGTTCTTCCCGGAGATCGCCAAGCTGCGTGCGGCGCGGCTGCTGTGGGCCAAGGCCGTCGCGGCCTCGGGTGGCTCTCCGGAGGCACAGGCCATGGTGCTCCACGCGCGCACGGCGGCCGCCACCAAGTCTCGGCGGGACCCCTGGGTGAACATGCTGCGGTCCACCTCCGAGTCCTTCGCGGCCGTCGTCGGTGGAGCGGACAGCATCACCACGTCGCCCTTCGACGAGGCGATCGGGCTGCCCGACGAGTTCTCCCGCCGCGTCGCCCGCAACACGCAGCTCATCCTGCGCGATGAGTCGAGCCTGAACCGCGTCGCGGATCCCGCGGGCGGCAGCTACTACATCGAGCAGCTCACCCGCGACATGGCCCGCGCCGCCTGGACCGAGCTGCGGCGCATCGAGGCGCTCGGCGGCATGACGGCCGCGCTCGTGCAGGGTGACATTGCCCGGGTGCTCGCGGAGACGGTCGCGGCCCGCAACAAGGCCATCCGTACGCGCCGCCTGCCCATCGTGGGCGTGAGCGAGTTCCCGAACCTCGACGAGCAGTCCGTGAGCAGGACGCCCCGTGCGTCCGAGGCCGCGAGCCCCGCTTCGGCTGGGCCCGTCGAGCTGCGGATGACGCCGCTGCGTCCGGTGCGTCTGGCGGATGCCTTCGAGTCGCTGCGCGATGCCAGTGACCGCTACCTCGCGGCGCATGGGCATCGTCCCCGGGCGTTCATGGCCAATCTCGGCACGGTGGCGGAGCACACGGCCCGTGCGACGTGGATCGCCAATGCGCTGGCCGCGGGAGGCATCGAGCCGGTGCAGCACCATGGCTTCACCGATGTGGCGCAGGCCGCTTCGCTCATCGCGGCTGCCGGGGCCCGGTTGGTGGTGCTCTCCGGTCCGGATGCGATGTACCCGGAGTGGGTGCCCGCGCTGACCGCGGCCCTGAAGCAGCAGGGCGGACGAATCGTGGCCGTCGCGGGCCGCCCCGGTGAGCACGAGGCGGCGTTCCGGGCGGCGGGGGTCGACCTGTTCATCTTCGCGGGTGGCGACCTGTTCGAGACCTTGTCTTCGCTGCACAAGCAGCTCGGAGTGTCCTGATGCGCAGCAACGTGCCGAACTTCGCGGAGATCGACTTCGACGCCCCCGAGACGCTCTCGCCCGCGTCCACGCGCGACTCGCTGCGGCAGCGCGCTCACGAGAGCACCCAGCGCGCCGACCCCTGGCTCACCCCCGAGGGCATTCCCGTCAAGCCCGTGTTCTCCGCCGAGGATCTCCAGGGCGTCGAGCACCTCGGGACGATGCCGGGCCTGCCGCCCTTCGTCCGGGGCCCGTACTCGACGATGTACGTGCAGCAGCCGTGGACCGTCCGGCAGTACGCCGGCTTCTCCACGGCCGAGGCCTCCAACGCCTTCTACCGCCGCAACCTCGCGGCCGGTCAGAAGGGCCTCTCCATCGCCTTCGATCTCGCCACGCACCGGGGTTACGACAGTGACCACCCGCGCGTGACGGGTGACGTGGGCATGGCGGGCGTGGCCATCGACTCCATCAAGGACATGCGCATCCTGTTCGATCGCATCCCGCTCGATCAGATGAGCGTGTCGATGACGATGAACGGCGCGGTGCTGCCCATCCTCGCGCTCTACGTGGTCGCGGCCGAGGAGCAGGGCGTGCGTCCCGAGCAGCTCAGCGGAACCATCCAGAACGACATCCTCAAGGAGTTCATGGTCCGCAACACGTACATCTACCCGCCCGGGCCCTCGATGCGCATCATCGGGGACATCTTCCGCTTCACGGCGGAGAAGATGCCGCGCTTCAACAGCATCAGCATCAGCGGCTACCACATGCAGGAGGCCGGGGCGACGCAGGACCTGGAGCTCGCGTACACGCTCGCCGACGGAGTGGAGTACGTGCGCACGGGACTCGCGGCCGGGCTGGGCGTGGATGACTTCGCGCCGCGCCTGTCGTTCTTCTGGGCCATCGGCATGAACTTCTTCATGGAGGTGGCGAAGATGCGCGCGGCCCGGATGCTCTGGGCCAGGCTCATCAAGGGCTTCAACCCGAAGAGCACCAAGAGCATGGCGCTGCGTACGCATAGCCAGACCTCGGGCTGGAGCCTCACCGCACAGGACGTGTTCAACAACGTGGTCCGCACGTGCATCGAGGCCATGGCGGCCACCCAGGGCCACACGCAGAGCCTCCACACCAACTCGCTCGACGAGGCCATCGCGCTGCCCACGGACTTCAGCGCGCGCATCGCCCGCAACACGCAGCTCTATCTCCAGATGGAGAGCGGCACCACGCGGGTGATCGACCCGTGGGGCGGCAGCTACTACGTCGAGCGGCTCACCCATGAGCTCGCCCAGAAGGCGTGGGCGCACATCCAGGAGGTCGAGGCACTCGGAGGCATGACCAAGGCCATCGAGAAGGGTCTGCCCAAGCTGCGCATCGAGGAGGCCGCCGCGCGGACGCAGGCGCGCATCGACTCGGGCCGTCAGGCCATCATCGGCGTGAACAAGTACCCGCTCGAGCGCGAGGAGTCCCTGGAGATCCTCAAGGTGGACAACACCGCGGTGCGCGAGGCGCAGATCGCGCGGCTGCGCGATCTGCGCGCCGAGCGCAACCCGAGCGACGTGAAGCAGAAGCTCGAGGCGCTCACGCAGGCCGCCCAGCGCAACGAGGGCAACCTGCTCGCGCTGGCGATCGACGCGGCGCGCGCCAAGGCCACCGTGGGGGAGATCAGCGAGGCGCTGGAGAAGGTCTTCGGGCGCTACGAGGCCACCGTGCGAAGCATCTCAGGGGTGTATTCCAGCGAAGCGGGCAAGGACGCGCAGGGCATCACCCAGGCGCGCGAGAAGGCGGATGACTTCCTGGCGAAGCACGGACGGCGTCCGCGCATCCTCATCGCGAAGATGGGCCAGGACGGCCACGACCGCGGGCAGAAGGTCATCGCGACCGCGTTCGCGGATCTCGGCTTCGACGTGGACATCGGTCCGCTCTTCCAGACGCCCGAGGAGTCCGCCCGCCAGGCCGTCGAGAACGACGTGCACATGGTGGGTGCGAGCTCGCTCGCCGCGGGTCACCTGACGCTGGTTCCCCAGCTGAAGAAGGCGCTCCGGGAGCTGGGCCGCGAGGACATCATGGTGGTGGTGGGCGGCGTGATTCCCACCCAGGACTACGAGGCCCTGCGAGAGGCCGGTGCCGCGGCGATCTTCGGCCCGGGCACGGTCATCGCGAAGGCGGCCATCGAGCTGCTGGACAAGCTCGACGCCGCGCTGGGGGATGCTTGAAGCCTCTGCCGGTCGAGGCGTACGTCGAGGGCGTCCGCGCGAACGAGCGGGCCATGCTCGCCCGCGCCATCACGCTCATCGAGAGCGAGCACCCCAAGCACGAGGCCCTCGCGCAGGAGGTGCTCACGCGGCTGCTGCCCTACACGGGTGGGGCGCTGCGCGTGGGCATCAGCGGCGTGCCGGGAGTGGGGAAGAGCACGTTCATCGACGCGCTCGGGATGCACCTGGTGGGGCTGGGCAAGAGGGTGGCGGTGCTCGCGATTGACCCTTCGAGCACGGTCTCGGGCGGGAGCATCCTGGGCGACAAGACGCGGATGGCGCGGCTGTCGCGCGAGAGCCTCGCGTACATCCGGCCCAGTCCCTCCAGCGGAACCCTGGGAGGCGTGGCCCGGAAGACGCGCGAGACGCTGCTGCTGTGCGAGGCCGCGGGCTTCGATGTGGTGCTGGTGGAGACGGTGGGGGTCGGCCAGTCGGAGACGGTGGTGGCCGACATGGTGGACTTCTACCTGGTGCTCATGCTGGCGGGAGCCGGGGACGAGCTGCAGGGCATCAAGCGCGGCATCCTCGAGATCGCGGACATGATCGCGATCAACAAGGCGGACGGAGACAACGCGATCCGCGCGGAGCGGGCGCGGTCCGAGTATCGTGCGGCGCTGCACCTGATGCGCCCGGGAGCGGAGCCCGAGGTGACGACCTGCAGCGCGCTGGAGAACACGAACATCGAGCGCGTGTGGTCGTCGGTCGAGAAGCGCCTGGAGACCCAGCGGGCCTCGGGCGAGCTGGAGAAGCGCCGGAGGGTGCAGCAGGTCCAGTGGATGTGGTCGATGATCGAGGACGGACTGCGCGCCGCCCTGCATGCGCATCCGGGTGTGGCCGAGCTCGGGCCTACGTTGGAGCACGACGTACGGGAGGGCCGTGCGACTCCCACGCTGGCCGCACGGCGCATCCTGGGGACCTTTCTCTCGGGTCCCCGGAGCTGATCACTGCCCCCTCTCCCGGAGGGAGAGGGGAAATAGGGTCCTACTCGACCACCACGAGCTTCGCGTTGATCTCCACCGCGGTGCCTTCCTTGGCTGGCAGCTCCACCACCTTGCCGGCCTTGGGGCTCTTCAGCTCGTTCTCCATCTTCATGGCCTCGATGACGACCAGGCCCTGACCTTCCTTCACCTCGTCGCCCTGCTTCACGAGCACCTTCACCACCTTGCCGGGCATGGGGGCGGAGATGACCTGCTTGCCCTCCACCGAGAAGCCCCCCGTGGCCGCGCGCAGCCGCAGCCGCCGCTCGTCCGCCACGTCGATGCGCGTCACCTGCCCACGCACCGATACCTGCACCTCGTCGCCCTGCTCGTCGAACTCGACGCTGTAGGAGGTTCCATCCACCAGCATGGACACCGCGCCGTGGTCCAGCGTCAGCGCGTCCACCACGAACGTCTTGCCGTTGTGCGTGAGCTTGAAGCGATTCTCTCCGGCCGGCTCGATGTCCACCGGCACCGCTTCCTTCTGTCCCTGCAGCTTCGCGAAGTAACGCATTGGAATCGGTTCCCCGTGGAGTTAGCGCCCGCGGCGGCTCGCCAGCCGCCACGCCGAGATGCCGCCCTTGCCGCCCTCGGACGGCGCCTGGGTCAGCGTCTTCGCCTTCTTCTGATCTCTCTGGTACGCGTACACCACGCTCGCCAGCAGCGCGGCCTCCGTCAGCTGCGGATCCTCGCCCTTGCCCAGCAGCGTCTCGTGCTCGCGCGTCAGGAAGCTCGTGTCGTAGTCGCCCTCGACGAACTCCGGGTGCGAGACGATCGCCTTCAGGTAGCGCACGTTCGTGGTGATTCCCTTCACCACGTACTCGGTCAGCGCGCGCTTCGCCCGCTCGATGGCCTCGCGCCGCGTGGGAGCCCACACGGACAGCTTGGAGATCATCGGGTCATACGTGTTGGGCACCGTGTACCCGGGGAACACGCCCGAGTCGTCGCGCAGGTACGGGCCTCCCGGCACGCGCAGGTAGTTGATGCGGCCCGGGCTCGGCATGAAGTTGCGCGCCGGGTCCTCCGCGTACACGCGCACCTCGATGGAGTGCCCGTTGGGCTTCGGCGCCTCGGTGTACGGGAGCTTCTCGCCCTCGGCGACCTTGATCTGCCAGGCCACCAGGTCCAGTCCCGTCACCCACTCCGTCACCGGGTGCTCCACCTGGAGGCGGGTGTTCATCTCCAGGAAGTAGAAGTTGCGGTGCACGTCCACGAGGAACTCCACCGTGCCCGCGCCCACGTAGCCCACCGCCTTGGCGGCCTTCACCGCCACCTCGCCCATCTTCGCCCGCAGCTCCGGCGTCAGGATGGGGCTGGGCGTCTCCTCCACCACCTTCTGGTGGCGCCGCTGCGCCGAGCACTCGCGCTCGTTGAGGTGGATGGTGTTGCCGTACTGGTCGGCGAACACCTGGATCTCCACGTGGTGCGGCTTCTCGAGGTACTTCTCGATGTAGACGGCGTCGTTGCCGAAGGCGTTCATCGCCTCGCTCTTGGCGGCGCGCCACGAGGACTCGAAGTCCTCCATCCGCTCCACCTTGCGCATGCCCTTGCCGCCGCCACCACCGGCCGCCTTGAGCATCACCGGCACGCCGATCTTCTCGGCGTAGGCGCGGGCCTCCTCGACGGTGGGGATGGGCTCGGCGGTGCCGGGGACGACGGGCACGCCGGCCTTGATCATGTTCTGGCGGGCGCGCGTCTTCTCGCCCATGGCGTCCATGGCGCTGGCGGGCGGGCCGATGAAGATGATGCCGGCCTTCTCGCACGCGCGCACGAAGGACGCGTTCTCCGAGAGGAAGCCGTAGCCGGGGTGGATGGCGTCCGCGCCGGCCTTCTTGGCGGCCTCCAGAATCCGCTCCTGCACGAGGTAGCTCTCGCGCGAGGGCGGCGGGCCCACCAGGAAGGCCTGGTCGGCGGTACGGACGTGCAGGGCGGAGCGGTCCGCCTCGGAGTAGACCGCCACCGTGGCGATGCCGAGCTCCTTGCAGGTGCGCATCACCCGGACGGCGATCTCGCCCCGATTGGCGACGAGGATTTTGCGGATCTTGGCCATGGGCGCTCCCTTTAGCACAGGGGAGCGCATGCCCAGCCACTACTTGCGGTGGCTGAGGTACTGCTCCATCAGCCGGCGCGCCTCGGCCAGCTTGGCGTCGACGAAACGGTCATCCTCGTCCGGCTCGGGCGGAGGAGGCGGCTGCTCCTGGCGGCGCGGCTTGCCCGTGGGGGCCGGGGCGTGGGGGTCGTCGTTGCCGAAGTCCACCGCGGCGGCGAGCAGGTTGCGGGCCGTCGCTCCACCGTCGAGCAGGCGGCCGAGCAGGGGCGCCTCGACGCCCAGCCAGCGGGCGGTCTGACGCACCACGTCGATGTACTCGCCCTCGAGGGAGCGGGAGGGACGGCCGGGCTCGCTCAGGGAGGCGCGGCCATAGCTGCCGGCCTTGTCGGTGTAGAGGCCCACGGCCTGGTCGCGGAAGTCACGGGCCACGGAACGGACGAGGGAATCGAGGTGGTCCTCGGGGACGGCCTTGCCGCCCGAGGGGACCAGCTTCAGCTCGGCCACGCGCCAGCCGGCATCGGCGAGCGAGGTGGCGGACTCGACCCAGCGGACCTCCGGCGGAGGGACGTTGGCGGCCTCACAGGCCCGGGTGAGCGTCTGGCGCAGGGCGGCGAGGTTGCCTTCGATGTCGGCGAGGAAGAGAACGAGGCGGGGTTGAGACAAAAGGGGGCTCCTTATGTGGTGCGTCCCTTCAAAGCCTGAACGCCCCCCCTAAAATTTCCCGGGGAGGCGTTCCACTGTTTCTCGGGCTGAAGGCCCTGCCTGCCTGCCTGCCTACAGCGGGATGTTGCCGTGCTTGCGCGGCGGGTTCTCCTGGCGCTTGTTCTTGAGCATCTCCAGGGCCCGGATGATTTTGGCGCGCGTCTCCTCGGGGCGGATGACCTCGTCGATGTAGCCGAGCTCGGCCGCCTTGAAGGGGTTGGCGAACTTCTCGCGGTACTCGTTCACCAGCCGGGTGCGCTCGGAGTTGGCGTCCTTGGCCTTGAGCAGCTCGTTGCGGAAGATGATGTTGACCGCGCCCTCGGGGCCCATGACGGCGATCTCGGCCGTGGGGTAGGCGTAGTTGATGTCCGCGCGGATGTGCTTGGAGGCCATCACGTCGTAGGCGCCGCCGTAGGCCTTGCGGGTGATGAGGGTGATTTTCGGGACGGTGGCCTCGGCGAAGGCGTAGAGCAGCTTGGCGCCGTGGGTGATGATGCCGCCCCACTCCTGGTCGGTACCGGGCAGGAAGCCGGGCACGTCCACCAGGGTGATGAGGGGGATGTTGAAGCAGTCGCAGAAGCGGACGAAGCGCGCGGCCTTCACGCTCGCGTCGATGTCCAGGCAGCCCGCGAGCACCGCCGGCTGGTTGGCCACGATGCCCACCGACTTGCCGTTCATGCGGGCGAAGCCGATGACCATGTTCTTCGCGAAGTGCTCCTGCACCTCGAAGAAGTGCTTGTTGTCCACGACCGCGCGGATGATCTCCTTGATGTCGTAGGGCTTGTTCGGGTTGCTGGGGACGACCGTCTTGAGGCCCTCGTCGGCGCGGAACGGATCGTCATCGCACGGCTGGACGGGCGGGTCCTCCTGGTTGTTGGAGGGGATGAAGGAGAGCAGCTCGCGCGTCATCATGATGGCGGTCTGCTCGTTCTCCGCGGCGAAGTGGGCCACGCCGGACTTCTGGTTGTGCGCCAGCGCGCCGCCCAGCTCCTCCTTGGTCACCTCCTGGTGCGTCACCGTCTTGATGACGTCCGGGCCGGTGATGAACATGTAGGAGGTGTCCTTCACCATCATGATGAAGTCCGTGATGGCGGGCGAGTACACCGCGCCGCCCGCGCACGGGCCCAGGATGAGGGAGATTTGAGGCACCACGCCGGAGGCGAGGGTGTTGCGCAGGAAGATGTCGGCGTAGCCGGCGAGGCTCTCGACACCCTCCTGGATGCGAGCGCCGCCCGAGTCGTTGAGGCCGATGACGGGAGCGCCCACGCGCATGGCCATGTCCATGATCTTGCAGATCTTCTGGGCATAGGCGCCGGAGAGCGAGCCGCCGAAGACGGTGAAGTCCTGGGCGAAGACGAAGACCTGGCGGCCCTCGACGGTGCCGTAGCCGGTGACGACGCCGTCGCCGAGGATCTTCTTGTCACCCATGCCGAAGTCGTTGCTGCGGTGGGTGACGAACTTGTCCATCTCCGTGAAGGAGCCGGGGTCGAGCAGCAGGTCGATGCGCTCGCGAGCGGTGAGCTTGCCGGCCTCGTGCTGCTTGGCGATGCGGTCAGCGCCACCGCCCAGCTCGGCCTGCTTCTCCATGTCCTGCAGCCGGGCGCGAAGGGGATCCTTTTCCGTGGTTCCGTCCATGGGGCGCGCATCTAGCACGATTGGGCCCGGGAGGGGGACCGGCGGCGTCGGCTCGGGCAGGCACTGCACGGTGAGGGATGAGCCTCGCTTCTGGAGGGCCGAAGGTGTGTAGGGCGGTGTATGTGGCGCCTGGGACGCCTGGAAGTGACGCGTGCTCGTACCCCTTGCTTCTTCCCGTTGCCTCGGGCGTACCGCAGCATTCACGGTGGAATGACCCTTCGCGTCATCAGTCGAGTGCTTCGAGGTATCTGGCGGTACGCCGGTCTGGGCGTGCTGGCTCTGGCGTTGGGTGTGCTGCTGGCGGGCTGCGCCACGGCGGCACCGCCCATGAGCGAGGCCTCGGTGGAGGGGGAGGCGCGGGTGTTCGCGACCCTGCCCACGGACTTCGCGCCGGTGCAGGTGGGGGACGCCGAGTTCTCGGCCGCCATGGCGGGGCTGGTGCTGGAGATGCCGCTGCGGGTGGCACCCGCGTCCGTGCCCATGCGGCCGGGTCGCAGGTATGCGCTGGCTTCCGGAGCCTCGGTGGGTCAGTCGTGTCAGCCGGAGCTGGCCAGGTCTTATGGTCGCTTCTGCGAACGGCGTGGCACTCCGGGTGACTGTCTCTCCCTCCTCGAGGACGGTTCGTGCCTGCGAGATGACGACAAGCGCCGCATCGCGCTGGCGCTGGCCGTGGAGCCGGCGCTGGAGGGCGTGAACGCGGAGTTGCGGACCCTGCTCGACCCCACGCGTGTGGCGGCCATGGCGAGCATCTCCATCACGGCCTATATGGCGCTGCTGGTGGCACCCGAGCCGCTCAGCAAAGGGGTTGCCACGGCTTTCGCCGTCCTCCTGTGGAGCTATCTGGGGACGGAGATGTGGGGGCTCATCGAGGGGTGGATGGCGCTCTCGGAGGAGTCCGCGCGAGCCACCACCTTCGCGGAGTTGCGCGAAGCGGGCGAGCGGTTCGGTCGGCGCATCGGGCCCAACAGCGTGCGCATCCTGGTCATGGTGGGCACGGCGGCGGTGGGTGAAACGGCCGCGCTGATGGCCAGGGCGCCCAATCTGCCGGGGTTCGCACAGGCCTCAATCCGTGGGGCGCAGCAGGGTGGTGTGCGTGTGCTCGCTGCGGCGGCCGAGACGGAGAAGGTCATCGTCTCTGTGGCCGAGAGCACCATCCGGGTCGTGTTGCCGATCAATGCCATGGCCATGTCCGGTGGCGAGTCGAGCCGGACGCAGGGCAGGCTTCTTCCCAATGGGCATCGGGCCTTCAAATCTTACAAGGACTTCAAGGCCTATATGGGTAAAGCGGGTGAGGGGAAGCAGTGGCACCACATCGTCGAGCAGTGCAATGTCGAGCGGTTTGGCGCCGAGGCTATTCACAACACCGAGAACGTGATCGCAGTGGATGCAAAGCTGCACGAACGAATCAGTGCATTCTACTCATCCAGGCAAGAAATTTCTGGCGATATGGTGGTGCGTGAGTGGCTGCGTACCCAATCATATGAGAAGCATCGAGCGTTTGGGTTGATGGTCTTGAGGCAGTTCGGAGGCATCCCATGAAAAAAACACAGTGGAAGGAGCTTTCGACAGAACGTCTGGTCGAAGAGTACGGGCTCATCTCTGCTGAGCATGGGCGTGACATCGAGGCAGGTAGGCCCAAGGATGCCAATCGCAAGTACGAACTCTTGGTGGCAATACGTAAGGAGTTTCGGGAGCGAGGTATTGAAGCACAGCGCCAATTGCTGAAGTTGATTGACGCTCCTGAGCCGGGAACCCGGTATTGGGTTGCTTCTTTCGCGCTGGCGTTTGCTCCAGATGAAGGTGAGCGCGTGCTTACCGAGCTTGCGAAGATCCCCAAGAGCTTCGTGGGGTTCACCGCGGGGGTGGCGCTCGAACAATGGAAGGCAGGTACTTTCAAACCAGCCTGAGTCATGGCGCTCCTGGCAGCGTCCAGAGGGTGGAGAACCGGTGGGCCCCGCCGGTGCTGTCGAGCCAGCCCGAGATGCGCTCGCTCCGGGCCAGCAGTGGTCCCAGTTCCAGTCCCACCGTGAAGAGGCCCGCGAGCTGCTGGTCGGAGACGACGTCCATCAGTGACACCTGGTTCAACCCGCTCGCCAGCCGCTTCGGGTCCACGGTGAAGTCCACCGCGTGCGGCAGCTTCGCGCCTGTTTGTGGCACCGCCCCCAGGAGCGATTGGACCACCGCCTCGTCATTGCCCATCACGAGCTGCTTGCCCTTCAACCGCACGAACAGGGTTCCTCCCTTCACGTCCAGCGCATACCCGTCCTCCAGTGCCTTCGCGCCTGGGAACTTCGCCACCGGGGCGAGCGCGGCCTTCATCGCCGCGGCCTCCGTCACTTCGGCGGCGACCGCCTGGCGAGGGGCGAAGAAGCGGCCCTCGGGCGTGCGCAGGTTGGGTCGAGACCTCACGCTGTCCACCACCACCAGCACGTTGCCGGTGAGTCGCTCGGACACCGCCCGCGCTACCGAGGACACCTCGGCCGGAGGACACGCGGGGCACGCCTGCTGCACGAGTGCGCGCACACTGCCCACCGCCTGGCTCACCCCTTCTGGCGCCACCCGCGACCGCGAGAAGAACATCCCCTCCGGCTTCATCGTCCCGTAGGGGCTCGTCCCAGTCGTCTGGAAGGGCGGCAGCGGAAGCTGGGTGGCCGTCCCCTCCAGCCTGAGTTCGGTGGCGCTGCCGTCCATGCCCACCACCATGCCGCGTCCGGGCAGCATCACGTAGACGCTTCCAGGAAGCTGCCCCAGCCGCGCGTCAGGCTTGGGGGCCTTGCCCACCAGCCGCGACACCTCCTTCACCATCACCGGTCCCTGCCCGTCATCGACGAAGCCCCCACCCGTGGTCGCGAAGGCGCACGCTTCCTGGCCCTTGAGGGCGTAGCCCGCATGTCCACCGGACTCGCGCGGAATGCTCACCGTGGTGACTCCCCCCGACGTCGCGGGCTTCACCTCCGTCTTGCCGCTCCCGGAGACCAGCACCCCGGCGGCCTTCTGCTGGAAGAGCTTCGGGTCCTTCAGCCGCGTGCAGGAGATGCGGCCATTGCCACGCAGGGACACGGTCACGGGGCCCGCGGGGTCGATGCCCAGGCCGGCGAGGGTCTCCGGCTGGCTGGGGTCCAGCGAGAGCCAGGGGTGGAGCTCGGCGTACCAGACGATGGGCCGCAACAAGGCGGCGGACTGTCCCGCCCGGTCCAGGAAGGTGGTGACACCCTGGAGCGCGTCCAACCGTGGAATATGGACAATGGTCCCCGAGGCGCTGGCGGCGCGGGGCGCGGGGGCGGCGGCCAGCGAGGCCGCGAGCAAGAGGGAGAGCATATCCGGCGTGAGTGCAGCGCCCCCCGTGCCCTGTCAAGGTGAAGTCCCCGGCCCTGTCCGTTCCCCTCCAACCGCCCCTCGGGCCCCGAGAGGGCAGGGGACGTGCACTCCCTGACTGCCCGCCCGGCATCCCGCTCGCCGTTGCTGCCAATCGCCAGCGCCTGCCCTAACGTCAGCGGGTCATGACCGCGACCCTTGCCGACAATCCGCTGCTTCAGAACGAAGGCCTTCCGAAGTTCGACCGCATCCGCCCGGAGCATGTCGAGCCGGCCATCCGCGAGCTGCTGGCGCGCCTGAACGCCGACCTCGATGCGCTCGAGCGCGACGTCCAGCCCACGTGGGAGGGCACGGTGGGGCGCCTGTCCACCCTCACCGAGCCGCTCGGGCTCGCGTGGGGCGCCGTGAACCACCTCATGAGCGTGCAGAACAGCCCGGAGCTGCGCCAGGCCCACTCCGCCGTCGAGGGCGATGTCGTCGAGACCTTCATGCGCATCGGCCAGAGCGTGCCCCTCTACCGGGCGCTCAAGGCCCTGCGCGAGGGGCCGGCGTGGAAGAAGCTCGACTCCGCCCAGCACCGCGTCGTCGACGCCTCCATCCGCGACGCCGAGCTGTCCGGCGTGGGCCTCGAGGGCGAGGCCCGTGAGCGCTTCCAGGACATCGAGCGCGAGCTGGCCGAGCTGTCCACCCGCTTCACCAACAACGTCATCGACGCCAACAAGGCCTGGTCCATGACGCTCGCGAAGCCCGAGGAGGTGGAGGGGCTGCCTCCCAGCGCGCTCGCCATGGCCGCCCACATGGCGAAGCAGGGACTGCCCGACGGCGCCCCCGAGCCCACCCCCGAGAAGGGCCCCTGGCGCATCACCCTGGATGCCCCCAGCTACGTGCCCTTCATGGAGCACTCGCGCCGCCCGGACCTGCGCGAGAAGCTCTACCGCGCCTTCGTCACCCGCGCCTCCTCCGGCGACTCGGACAACGGCCCCCTCATCGAGCGCATCCTCTCCCTGCGCAAGGAGAAGGCCCGCCTGCTCGGCTACTCCTCCTTCGCCGAGGTGAGCCTCGCGGCCAAGATGGCGCCGGGCGTGCAGGCCGTCGAGAAGCTGCTCGGTGAGCTGCGCGACGCCGCCCGCTCGCGCGCCCGCGCCGAGCACTCCGAGCTCACCGAGTACGCCCGCCGCAAGACGGGCAATGCCTCGCTCGAGCTGAAGCTGTGGGACGTGCCCTTCTGGGCCGAGCGCCAGCGCGAGGAGCGCTACGCCTATACCGACGAGGAGCTCCGGCCGTACTTCGCGCTCCCCCGCGTGCTGGACGGCCTGTTCGACACCGCGAAGCGCCTCTTCGGCGTCTCCGTGCGCGCCGCCAACGGCGAGGTCCCCGTGTGGGACCCGAGCGTCCAGTTCTTCCGCGTCGCCGACGAGTCCGGCAAGGACATCGCCGCCTTCTACCTGGACCCCTACAGCCGCCCGGCCACCAAGCGCGGCGGGGCGTGGATGAATGGCGCGCTCGATCGCAAGCGCAAGCCGGACGGGAACCTGCAGCTGCCGGTGGCCTACCTCGTCTGCAACGCCACGCCGCCGGTGGGCAACAAGCCCGCGCTCCTCACCTTCCAGGAGGTGGAGACGCTCTTCCACGAGTTCGGCCACGGCCTGCAGCACATGCTCACCCGCGTGGACTACCCCGAGGCCGCCGGCATCAACAACGTGGAGTGGGACGCCGTGGAGCTGCCCAGCCAGTTCATGGAGAACTGGTGCTTCCACGAGGAGACGCTCTCCCGGCTCGCCCGCCACGTGGACACCGGCGAGACGCTGCCCAAGCCCCTGCAGGACAAGATTCGCGCCGGCCGCATCTACCGCGCCGCCTCCATGTCCCTGCGCCAGGTGTACTTCGCCACGCTCGACCTGGAGCTGCACCACCGCTACCAGCCCGGCGATGACGGACAGGCCGGCTTCCTCGACGTGCAGAAGCGCGTGGCGAAGGAGTACACCGTCCTGCCGCCCCTCCCCGAGGACCGCTTCCTCTGCTCCTTCACCCACATCTTCGCGGGCGGTTACGCCGCAGGCTACTACAGCTACAAGTGGGCCGAGGTCCTCTCCGCGGATGCCTTCTCCGCCTTCGAGGAGGCCGGGCTGTCCGACGCGCAGGCGCTGTCCCGCACCGGCCGGCGCTTCCGCGACACCGTGCTCGCGCTCGGCGGCAGCCGCCACCCGCTGGAGGTCTTCCAGGAGTTCCGCGGCCGCGCTCCCAGCACCCAGCCCCTGCTCAAGCAGACGGGCCTGCTGAACACGCAGGAGCTCGAGTCCACGGCGCCGATGATGTAACGCGCCTCGCGGTGTCGAAGGGGGGGCATGCCCCCCTTCTGACAGCCTCCGGGAAACGTGCTATGGCGCCCGCCCCGGTGGAGGCGGCAATGCAGCGGCGTCGAATCGAGGGTTTCATCTATCTGGCGGGCTTCGGAGCCTCGATTCCGCTGTCCAACTGGATGATCGGCCATGTGGGCGTGGTGTGCCCGGACACCGGGCCCTGCCTGCTGCCCGTGGGGCCGGGCCTGCTCGCCCCCAGCGGTGTCCTCGTCGTCGGCATCGCCTTCGTGCTGCGAGACCTGGTGCAGCGCCGCCTCGGCAAGGGCTGGACGCTGCTGGCCATCGCCCTGGGCGCGCTGCTCTCCGCCGTGCTCGCCCCCCCGCCGCTCGTCGTCGCCTCGAGCGGCGCCTTCGCCATCTCCGAGCTGGCCGACTTCGCCGTCTACACGCCCCTGCAGCGGCGCGGCCTCGTGCTGGCCGTGCTCGCCAGCAGCCTCGTGGGCCTCGTCGTGGACAGCCTCCTCTTCCTCCAGCTCGCCTTCGGGAGCCTCGACTTCCTCGCGGGGCAGGTGGTGGGCAAGGCGTGGATGGTGTTGCTGTCGCTGCCCCTCGTCTCCTGGTTGCGGCGCCGGGACGAGCGGCTCGGCATCCAGCCCGCGTGAGCCCTCGCGCTCAGGAGACGCCCTCGTCCCGGTAGCGCCGGGCGGACGCCTCCTTCACCGCCACCCGGGCGAGGGTGTCCGCCGCCCGCCGGGCCTGCTCGGGGGTGGGCGCCGCGCGGGTGAAGTCCGCCAGGGCCTCGCGCCGGGCCTGCTCTAGGCGCTCGGTCCGGCGGATTCCCTGTGACTCCAACAACCAGCCCAGGCCCAGGTGCGCCTGGCGGTGCCAGGCCTCGCCGCCGCCGTTCGCCTCGGAGGTGATTTCCAGCACCCGCCGCACCGCGTCCGACAGCACGGCCGTGCGATCCTCCTCGTCCGGCGGCAGCGCCACGGAGCGGAAGTACGTGTCGAGCGTGCACAGCCACTCGTGGGCCACGCCGAGCGTGAAGAGGATGCGCTCGATGTAGCCTTCCACGACGGGCTCGGACGGTGCGCCCTGGCGGGGGAGCTCGCCGTGGAAGCCGTGGGTGTACCAGGCTCCGGCGTGCTCGGAGAGCAGCGCGTCCACGCCCTCGAGGAGCGAGCGGCGCGTGCGCTCGTCCGGGGGGCGGGAGCCGGAGGCGAGGCGGGGCGCGAGGTACTCGCGCAGGCGTGCCGCCAGGTGCGCGGGCTTGAAGTCATCGAGGCTCTCGCGGATGAGCGCCCAGGTGTCCTCACCCCTGTGCTTCTTCCTGCTCATGGCGCCTCCCCACCGGAGACCCGTCTCCGAAACGCGCGTAGCGCAGCACATCCCCGGCGGCTTGGGGAGGAAGATCCTCGTGGCGAGTAGCGCAGTGTGCAGCGGACGTGGCGGGTCTCCGGGGTTCAGGGCAGCGGGGAGAACTGCCACCTGTCTCCCCGCTCTCCCCGCGCACGCCGGAATTCAGAGAGCGGTGGAGGCACATCTTTCCGTCTGAATCGCGCCATGAATCAAGGTGAACGATCGCGCCGTGGGAGTCGCTCCGAGGAATGTCGTTCCTGTAGATAGAATCGAACCGTCATGCCCGTTCCATCCAAGCCAGGACTCCATGCCACCCACCGCACGTCCATGACACGAGCGGCCCTGGAAAGCCTCCGGGCCCCGCCGCTGGCGACGTGCCTGGTGCTCATCCAGCATCCCGAGCACGGCGATGAGCTCAACGGCAAGGCGCTGTGCGATCAGATCCGCCAGCTGCTCAAGAACCAGCCGGGCACCTTCTGCTTCTTCCACGAGGGCACGGGCATGGTGAACGCGCGCATCGGCTACGCGAGCGCGTTCAAGGAGCTCGACCGCGAGCTGGCGGCGCGGACGACGGAGGTGGTGTGCGCCATTCCCGGCCCCATCCCGCGGATGATGCTCTACACGGTCGCGACGATCGCCGAGAAGCCCTGGGCCATCTTCCGCACCCGGCCCGAGGCCGAGCTGCACATGCGGATGCGCGGCTATGACGCCGCCGACTACACCCAGCCCTTCGAGGGGAGGGTGAAGCTGAAGGTGCTG
The DNA here is from genome assembly GCF_057119385.1 of Archangium sp. NCBI lineage: Bacteria > Pseudomonadati > Myxococcota > Myxococcia > Myxococcales > Archangiaceae > Archangium > Archangium sp. The sequence goes on from NZ_DBNGVP010000017.1 coordinate 158,584, forward strand.
GGCCGCTTCTGAGTCGCTGGGCTTCCAGGGTCCCCTCGCTCCCGGGCGGCGCGGCCTCGCGCTGCCGAGTGTTCATCCGCGAAAAGTCCTTCCGACTCGGATGAGACAGCAGCGGCGCCGGCCCTTTCCGGCGCCTCACCTTCCAGGTATTCAGGGGTTTCCCGCTGTAAGGGCCGGAAACCGGCGTCATGCGCCGTGGGGGGAAGTATGGCGAACCTGAGAGACCTGCCGCGTCAGGCCTGGGGTGATTTGCAGTCGAGGCTGCTCCATCTGCCGCTGATGGGGACGTTGCGCAACATGCTCGTGGATGCGCCGGAGCTGTCCAGCCCGGCGCCCCGGGACTCGGGCCTGGTGGACGCCGGGCGCGTGGAGGCGTACCAGCGCGCCATCGAGCGCTACGTGAAGCCGGGCCAGGTGGTGGTGGACGTGGGCACGGGCACCGGACTGAGGGCCCTGCTCGCCTCGAAGCGCGGCCCGCGCAAGCTGTACGCGGTGGATGCCTCGCGCAACCTGGACACGGCGCGCTGGGTGGCCCGGCGCAATGGCCTCGCGGACATCGAGTTCGTGCGCGCGGACAGCTCGCGCTTCCGGCCTCCGGAGCGGGTGGACGTGCTGCTGCACGAGCAGCTCGGGGACGCGCTCTTCGACGCGGGGCTCATTCCGAAGCTGCTGGGCCTGAGGGACAGGCTGCTGGTGCACGGCGGCCGCATCCTCCCCAACCGCTTCGAGGTCTTCTTCGAGCCGGTGCAGCTGCGCGAGGAGGCGCGCCTGCCCTTCATCTGGAACCAGCGCCTGCCGGACGTGGACTTCAGCTGCCTGCAGGTGCTGCGGGACACGCTGAGCCCCGCGTACTTCACCCGCTTCGTCCGGCCGCAGGACGTGGAGCGGCTGCTGTGCCACCCGGAGCCGGCCTTCGCGCTGGACCTGGAGACGCTGCGGGCGGGCTCGCTGCCCCACCGCCTGCGCCTGGAGCGCCCCGTGGTGCACGAGGGCCGCGTGGACGGCCTGTGCCTCTTCTACCGGGCCCGCTTCGACTCCGAGCTGTCCTTCGACACCTTCCCCGAGCGCCGGCAGGCGTGTACCCCGGTGCTCCTGCTGCGGACGGATCCCCGGGACTTTGCCCGTTACGAGACGATCCACCTGGAGATGTCATTGCCGGAGCTGTCGGACGTCACCACATGGCGGTGGAGCTTCCTGTGAGGGTACCCGCCTGCGTGTCTCCGGTTCCGTCGTCCTCGCCCTGCTGTTGACCTCGTCCGCTGGTGCACAGGCCCCCGGAGGCTCGCCATCCGGGGGCGGGGCACGCACCCTGGCCGGCCGGTGCGGCTCGGCCAACTGGGTGTGTGTGGCGCAGTGCATCGATGTGTCGTGTGTGGACCGGTGCCTGGCCGAGGGCTGTGAGAAGGCACTGGGGGCGCTCGCGCAGTGCGCCGCGAAGTCGGGCTGTGGCCCGGATGACTCGGACTGCGTGGCGCGCGTGTGTGGCAAGCAGTGCGGGCGCACCTTCGAGCCCGCGCCGCGCAGCCCCGAGAAGGAGAATGCGGACCCGTGCGCGGACGCCTCGCTCGGCGCGGGGGCGGTGCCCAAGGAGGTGGTGGGCCGCTGGTCCCTGGAGGCGGCGAGCATCCGCCCCGAGGAGAAGGAGCGCATCGTCGGCCAGGAGAACACGGACGCGAAGCCGCGCCCGGACTACGCGCGCTCGCTGGTGGTGACGCCCGGAGGGTGCTTCCTCCTGCGCACGAAGCTGGAGGACGCCACGCTGGGCCGGGGCAACGCGCTGGAGGTCCGCGCCTGGGGCGCCTTCCAGGTGAACGAGAAGGACGACACGGTGGAGCTGCGGACGAAGTCCGGGCAGGCGGTGGGGCCGGTGTGCGGCAAGCCGCGGGTCATCGGCCTGTCCAAGGGGAAGTTCCAGCCGACCACGTTCACGTACGACGTGGAGGGGGACACGCTCACCCTCACCGCGAAGACGCCCTCGCTGCAGACGTTCCAGTTCCGGCGACAGACAGAGGAACAGCAGGCAGAGTAGGCGTCTATGTCCGAGCGGATGCACCCGGCAGATGCGTCGTGGCTCCAGATGGAGGAGCCCACCAGCCTCATGGTCATCACGGCGGTGCTCTGGTTCGACGAGCCCCTGGACTGGGAGCGGCTGACGCAAGGGGTGCGCGAGCGGCTGGTGGAGCGCTATCCGCGCTTCCGGCAGCGGGTGGTGACGGGAGGGCTGCTGGGGACGGCGCGCTGGGAGGACGACCCGGGCTTCCACCTGGAGACGCACCTGCGGCGCACGAAGCTGCGGCCTCCCGGAGACCGGGCCGAGCTGGAGCGGATGGTGGGCGAGTCCATGAGCACGCCCCTGGACTTCTCGCGTCCGCTCTGGGAGCTGCACGTCATCCAGGGGTACGAGGAGGGGTGCGCGCTGCTGATGCGGGTGCACCACTGCATCGCGGATGGCATCTCGCTGGCGCGGGTGCTGCTGTCGCTGACGGACGAGCACGCGGACGGTGGCGGCGGGCGGGCCGGCTACTTCGAGAGTGCGGAGGAGGAGAGCCCGGGGACGCTGGGCCGGCTGCTGCGCGGCGCGCGGACGGTGGTGGGCTCGACGCGGGCGGCGTGGAAGCGGGGCGCGGAGCTGCTGGCCGAGCCCATTCAACTCATGGACCTGGCGGTGGAGGGCGCGCGGGGCGCCTCGGCGGTGAGCCGGCTGCTGACGCTGATGAATGATCCACCCTCGCCCTTCACGGGGGAACTGGGACGGGTGAAGCAGGTGGCCTGGTCGCGGCCGGTGCCGGTGGGGAAGGTGAGGGAGATCGGCCACGGCACGGGCAGCACGGTGAACGACGTGGTGATGGCGGTGGTGGCGGGGATGCTGCGCCGCTACATGGACGCGCGGGGGCAGCCCCCCGAGGACGTGCGGGCGGTGGTGCCGGTGAATCTGCGCTCGCCGCGAGAGCCCATTCCACGAGAGCTGGGCAACCGCTTCGGGGTGGTGTTCCTGCCGCTGCCGCTGGGCCTGGCGGATCCGGTGGACCGGTTGTGGGAGCTGAAGCGGCGGATGGACAAGCTGAAGCGCTCGCCGGAGGCGACGGTGGTGTTCGGCATGCTGTCCGCGGCGGGGCTGGCGCCAGCGCCGGTGGAGCGGATGGCGGTGGACGTGCTGAGGAAGAAGGCCTCGGTGGTGCTGACGAACGTGCCGGGACCGAAGCGGCCGGTGTACCTGGCGGGGGCGAGGCTCGCGGGGGTGATGTTCTGGGTGCCGATGGCGGCGCGGCTGGGCGTGGGCCTGAGCATCTTCAGCTACGCGGGCCACGTGACGCTGGGCGTGGCGGCGGATGAGGGGCTGATTCCGGAGCCGCACGAGCTCATCGAGGACTTCGAGGCGGAGCTCGAGTCCCTGGCCGAGGCGGTGAGGGACTCCGGCCACGCCCGTCCGCTGCACTGAGACCGCGGCACCCGTTCCAACTGTCCCCGGGCCTCGCGGCGCGTTGAGCACGATGGCCGATTCTCCAGAGTCAACGCCACGGGCTATCTTCCCAGGCGGTTGTCGTTTCGAGGGGCACCCGGCATGGCGAAGGACTACGCACTCGTCACCCGCTCGCTGCCCCGGCCTCGTTGGGCCAGAGTCTTCCAGTCCCTCCTGGTGGCGAGCTGCCTGGTGGCCAGCATGAGCGCGGCTGGCGAGGAGTTGCGCCAGGTGAAGGTGCTGCTCTCGGTCAAAGCGCATCCTCCAGATGCAGCGCCCGGCCCGCGTCTGGAGGAATGGCGGGCGGGCGTGCTCTCCCTGCGGGTGGTGGACGCGGGGCGCCTGGTGGTGATGGCAGGCGCGGAAGTCATTGCCGCGGGGGCGCTTCGTTTTGACGAGGAGCAGCGGCTGCACGTGGACCTGCTCGCGGACTACCCGCCCGAGACGCTGCCACGGGTCGTCAACCGCGAGTCCGGGCGGGAGGAGGTGGAGGTAGACGTCCCGGAGGGAGTGGGCGCCGGAGCGTTGCTCTCCCTCACCTATGAGTGGGACTGGTACCATACCGGCAAGCCCGCCCTGGTGCGCACCTGGCGCCTCCCGCCCCTGGAGGCCATCCCTCCAGAGTGGCTGGAGGACGAGCCGTCCGAGCCCGAGTGGGAGGACGCGCCGGAGGACGAGGACGGTGTGCTGGCCTTTCTCTCGCCCCAACGGGTTGCGCTCCCTGTCCAGGTGGACCCTGAGCGGCCCGAGCTGCTCTGGGTTCCCGGTCACGCTTCACGAGAGGAGCTCGCCTCGCGCCTTTTCGGGGATGCGTCCGCTGGGGACGCCTTCGCCTTCGAGCACCACATGGCTCCACCTGACGCCGGGGGCGGGCCACGTGTCTGTGTTCGCGTGCACCAGCCACAAGCGCTCCTGCCCGGGGTGCTTGACGCCATGCGCGGGGCCCTGGATGCGCAACTGATGGCGGACACTGCGTGGACCCGCTCTCAGCTCTCGATGCCCTCCCTCGACAAGGCCAGCGCCGCCGCGCTCGTGGAGAGGGCCCTGCGCTGGTCCCAGCGCTCGGACATCCTGGACAGCACAGGGCAGAGCTACTTCGACCGCTACCTCGAGGTGCTCGCCCCCTGGCGGGACGAGCCTCTGCGTTCTCACCTGGGGGACACCCTGGCCCGGGACTGGCGCTTCCTGGGCGAAGCCTCCGAGCCCTTGCGCAAGGCCATCGCCCTACGCTCCCAGCGCTGGAAGACGGGCTACCACGTCACGGATGGCTCGCCCGCCCTCCACCCGGGGGACGTGGTGGGCCGTTTCTACTTCCCGGATGGCGACAGCGTCCAGGTGTACCTGCTGGAGTTGCTCACCGAGGACGCTTCCCTGTCGCGCGCGGAGGTCCGGCTGCGCAACCTCGCCTCCAATGGCCCGCGCATCCTCATTCCCGGGGAGGATGGGCGCTGGCGTGGGTACAGCGCCGACTTCCGTCTCGCCGCCGGTGCTCCCGAGCCTCTCGAGCATCCCCGGGGCCACTTCTACTGGTACTACCCCGGCATCATGCTCATCCGCCCGGGAGACTGGCAGCCGGGGCCCGGCAGCGGCACGGGCGAAGTGGCGGCCCTGCGGCGGGCGATTCTCACCACGGCCCTGGCCAGGGCCACACCCGAAGCGCCCCAACCCCTCTTCGGGTTGGACCATGACGTGCTCTTCCTGCTCACTGCGGAGGAGCGCCGGAATGTCTTCGACACCGTGCTCGCGGGGCCCGAGCCCACTTCGGGCCTGGAGGGGGAGGCCGTCCACCTGCTGGGGCGCGTGGTGCTGTCCATGCCGGCCCACGAGTATCCCGCCCTGGCGCGCCAGCTCACCTCCAGCGCGGTGCTGGACAAGCTGCTGGGCAGCAACGCGTCGGACAAGGTGCTGCTGGGACGGGCCTTCACGCAGAAGGCGCTGGCCTCGTTTCCCCTCGTGCTCGGCTCGCTGGAATCCCTGCCCTCCTTCCACCTGGGGCGCGAGGGCGAGACGACGCACCTGTTGAACGTGTCTACCGGGCTGGTGTCCACCACGTTGGTGGCGCCGGAGGCCTGGGACCTGGAGCGGGGCGTGAGCCTGGACGCCGAGCCCGCCCTGCCGGGAGAGGCCGCGGGCACCTCCAGGCGGATGGCCCTGTACTTCGAGCCGGTGCGGCATGAATTCCAGGCGCGCTACCTCTCCTCTACGGAGCCGGCCACACGCAGCCGAGCCCTGCACCCGCTGGAATGGGTGCGCGTGGAAGTCCACGGGCCACGGCCGCGCACCCACCTCATGACGGCCATGGAGCTGGCCCTGCTCGCCTCCCTGCCGGACACGTCGCTCTTCTGGGCGGCGCTGGGCCGCATCGGTGAGCTGCACATGGTGTATGGCGCCGTGTCCGCCCTGGCCCGGGCGCCGCTGCTGGCGGGGATGACGGCCACCGCCGCGCAGGACGGCACGATGGCGGCGGCGCAGCGAACGGCGGTGGGCCAGTTCATCGGCCGCATGTCCCTGGTGACGACGCTGGCGGTGGTGGACAGCTCCCGTGACGAGTTGTCCCGCACGCCGGAGGGACGGGCATTCCTCGCGGTGCATGACCTGGCCATGCTGGGGCTGGCCGGGAGGGACATCTCCAGGCTCGCCACGTCGGGCATCCTGCGCGAGCTGGTGCACCGGGGCGGGCGGGTGTTGAGCCAGTCTGGCGCGAGGGCCTCGGCTGGACTGCGCGAGTCAGTGGAGTCCATCCAGGCCCTGTCGAAGACGCTGGAGCGGATGCTCGCCGAGGGAAAGGCCGTTGCGATACCGGACGGACTGCGGTTTCCCTTCTCTGGCGGAGCCGAGGGCTTCAAGCAGGCCTTCTTCTCCATACGGGGGGAGATGGCCGCCGCACGGGCCCTCGGTGGCATTCGCGGCGCGGGGCTCGCGGTGCAGGAGGCCGAGAAGACGCTGGAGGCGCTGAAGCTGCTGGCGGTGGAGAGCCAGGAGCTGGCGCTCGCCTACAACGCCGTGGCGAGGCGCGCGGCGGCCCTCCAGGCGGACAGGGCCCAGGCGTACCTGGCCGCGGTGGAATCGCTGCGTGCCTCCGCCCGCGGTGCGGCGAAGCCGGCGCTGGCGCAGCTGCTGAGGCGCTCAGGAGCACCGAGTCTGGCAGACCCGCTTGCCTTCCTGGAAGAGGCCGGGTGGCTCGTCAGTCACCCGGAACTGGAAGCCGAGGCCGTGGCTGAGCTGGCGAGAAAAGCCTGTGGGGACCGCGTGGACCTGGGCTGGCTGCGCTCCACGGGGCTGACCCTGGAGGACCTCAACTTCATGGCCAGGGACAAGATGACGCCGTGGAAAGACTTCCAGCGGGCGGCGGCGGAACCGGGGAATTCAATGCTGCAACGGCGGGCACGCGAGCGACTCCGCGGCATCGCGGTGGAGATGCTGACAGAGCGCAATGCACGGAAGCTCTTCCCGGGTTTCCGGTTGACCGGACGGCAGGTGAAAATGAAAGACGGGCACATCATGGACAACGAGCTGACGGCGATGCATGGCTCGCTGCTTCAACACGGAGTGGAAGTAAAGGGATGGAACGAAAACCGGTGGCGCAAGGCGCTCGACGCCTGGCTGTCCGGAGAGGGGGGCGCCCCACTCAACGAACAGCAGGAGGCGCTGGTAGATCAGCTTCAGCGCCTGCTCGACCAACTGGCGGACGCGGCGAAGGCACCCCGAGGGAAACCGTTCCTCGTCAGCACAGACAGATTGAGCGGTCCAACCAGAGTCAAGCTGAATATCTTCCTCGCGGAGAACGCACGGGGCACACAGTTCATCGAGGTGGAGGAAGCTCGAATACTGGAGAAGACGAAGCAGTTGCGGGCGGCACTCGAACTGCCGGAAGTGCTGCCTGGAGGTGCGCCATGAGCCGGTGGCCTCTCTGGGCGGTCCTGGCTCCAGGCGAGCCCGCATGGCTGGAGCGCCGTGCGCGGGCCATCGTGATGACGGAAGAGGACGAAGAGGACGGAAAAGAGCAGCCCTTCGAGGTCATCGCGGGCAGTGGCCGTTACCAGGCCATCGTGAGCACGGAGGCCAGCTACGTGGGCGCCGAGATGCAAATCGCCGAGGAACTGTCGCTTGAATGTGATGAGCCCGTGTACTCGATTGAGCGTGCCAACGACCCGTGGGCCGTCACGGCATGGCGAAACGGTGCACTCGAGGTTCTGGAGGTGGGCCCAGAAGGTTTGGCGAAGTCCCTCGGCTGCCCGCTGCCAGGAAGCGAGAAGACATCGGACCGGGCCGCGAGAAAGCCGTTGCGGCATGTCGCATTGGTGGAAGGCGTCCGGGCGCAAGAGGCACCACGCGTGTTGCAGGAGGCCAACGATCCATTTCCTCCGGAACACTACCGATTCGAGGACACACCGCGAGGGCTTCGAATCTCCAGCAGAACAGGCAATATTGGCTTCGCTGACGTCACTCTATCGGAGCGGCTTCCAAATGCGATCGCCTATGCGGTGATTGCCTCTCCAAGTCTGGATTTTCTTGTTGTCAGCATGCTTCAGGGAGGAGAGTGCATCGGGCGATTCGCGCACCCGCATGATGAGTTTACATCGCTCCCTGTCATCAACGAGGTCAAGGGCGAGCGCTCTCCCGAGCGGATCCTCGCGGCGCTCGGTATTCCCGCGGAGTGGTTCCGGCATGAGTGACAGTGCCGGGGCCGCCCCTGGCCGAGGCGGTGAGGGACTCCGGCCACGCCCGTCCGTTGCACTGAGCCCGGGCGGGTCCGCCTCCGGGAGAGCGGGCAGGGGCCCGCCGTGCTCACAACGGCCGGCTCCTGTGTCTGTCCTCTCGGATGACTCCACTTCCAGAGGGGGGCCCCAAGCCATGTATCCCGAGCAGCGAGAGGAGACCGCGATATCTGCCCGCGCCCAGCTGTGCGCGTGGCTTGTCCGGTACCGCTTGCTCCATGGCAACGGGGTGGTGATTCCTGGAATGCTCGGGGCTGGCCTGGCGACTCCGCCGCGCTGCCGCTGAGTCCGCGGCGGAGTGGCCGCCAGCCCTCCCACCCTATCGTCCCATCAGGCCGTTGTGTCCGTCGGGCTCCCGCCCGAGGTGCCACCTCTCCCGCTTCGCTCTTCCCACGAGCCGGAGCCCGGGCATGGGTGCGCGCGGACACGTCCCGATTTCCTCGCCGACGCAAAGGAGAACTCCATGCCCGCCCATTCCTATACGCAGCTCGTGAAGGTTCTCGCATCCCGCAGGACGAGGACCAGCGCGGTGGCCCTCATCGTCGCTGGAGCGCTCGTCGTCCAAGCCGCACCCCCCGAACGTTTCCTCACGGCACTCGCGGGAGGCTCATTCGGCTTTTCGCTGCTGTTCGCCTGGCTGTTCTTCCACAGTGGTCTTCATCAGCTCCCCGAGAGACAGCGAGGACCCTTCCTCCTCGTGGTGCTCGTGGTGCTGGCCTCGCTGCTGGTGGTGCAGGCCCGGGCTGCCCTGAGTCTGGCCACCGAGGTGCTCCACTCCCAGGCGTCATATGCCCAGCGCCCTCGAGGACCGGGCGATGGATGAGCACCACCCGGAGCGGTGACACTCACCGGCCGCGCTTCCTCTGGGAGTCGTTGAAGGGGCGCGTGGCCTCCTGGACGAGCTTGCGGAAGTTCTCCAGGCGCTCCGGGGCGAGCTGTCCGCTCCGGAGCGCCTCGCGGACGGCGCACCCCGGCTCCTTCTCGTGGCGGCAGTTGCTGAAGCGGCACCCGGCCGCCAACTCCTCGATGTCCGTGAAGGCGGTGCGCAGGCCTTCCTCGTTCTCCATCAGCCCGAGCTCGCGCATGCCCGGCGTGTCGATGACGAGGCCACCCTGCGGCAGGACGAACAGCTCGCGGTGGGTGGTGGTGTGGCGGCCCTTGTCGTCCTCGCGCACCGCGCCCACCTCCATGCGCGCGGCGCCCACCAGCCGGTTGATGAGGGTGGACTTGCCCACGCCGGACGAGCCGATGAGCGCCACCGTCCGGTTGCCGCCGATGTACTTCCAGAGCGCGTCGATCCCCTCGCCGGTGAGGCTGCTGAGGGTGTGCAGCGGAACGTCCGGAGCCAGGGCGGCGATGCGCTCGCGGGCCGCCACCACGTCCTCGCACAGGTCCGACTTGGTGAGCACCAGCACGGGCTGGGCCCCGCTGTCCCAGGCCACCGCCAGGTAGCGCTCGAGCCGCCGCGGGTTCAGGTCCCGCGTCAGCGCGGAGACGAGGAAGACCACGTCCACGTTGGCGGCCACCACCTGCTCTTCCTCCGCCCGGCCGGCCGCCTTGCGGGCGAGCTGGGTGCGCCGGGGCAGCACCGCCTGGATGACGGTGGTGCCTTCCTGGCTGCGCGGCTCGAAGGAGACCCAGTCGCCCACGACCGGGCGCACGGACTGTCCCTTGCGGATGGACATGCGCAGCCGCCCCGGGATGGTGGCCCGCATGTCCCCGCGCGCCGAGAAGAGCACGTACTCCACGCCGTAGTCGGCGCCGATGCGCGCCGGCTCCTCGCCTTCACCCGCGCGGGAGCGCCAGGCCTCCTGGAAGGGGGGCCCCCAGCCGAGCTTCTCCAAGACATGCTCATCCATACTCATGCGCCGCCCAGACTATGCCCATCCCGGTGGGGTTGGGGTAGGGAGACGTCCTCATGGCGAAGGACTCGCGCGTGTGGGCGGTGACGGTGGCGACGCTGCTGGGCGCCGCCCTGGGCGAGTGGTCCCATGTACCCGCCGGGGCGCTCCTCGGTGGCATGCTGGTGTCGCTCGTGGCCGCGCTCTCCCTGTCCGTCCACGTCCCCGTGCCCCGGCCGCTGCTGCTGGCCTCTCAGGCCGTGCTGGGCGCCGCCCTCTGCTCCTCCTTCAAGCCCTCCGCGTGGAGCGCGCTCGCGGAGAACTGGCTCGTCGCGCTCGTCAACGTGGTGGGCGTGGTGGCCATCGGCCAGGCCGTGGCGCTCGCCTTCGCCCGGCTCGGCGGCGTGGATGTCCGCACCGCCACCCTCGGGCTGATGCCGGGAGGCGCCTCGGCCATGGTGGCCCTGAGCGAGGAGCTCGGCGCCGACTCGCGCCTGGTGACGCTCTTCCAGTACCTGCGCCTGGGCGTGGTCATCGTCGTGGCGGCGGCGGTGGGCCGGTGGTCGGGCAGTGTGCCGGACTCGCAGGTGGCCACCGTCGCGGCGCTGCCCGGCGCTCCCGCTCCCCTGGTGGCGTGGGGCACCACGGCCTTCGTCGCCATCGTCGGCGGAGCGGCGGGGACGTGGCTGAAGCTGCCCGCGGGAGGCTTCCTCGGGCCGCTCCTGCTGGGCATTCCCTTCACGCTCCTGGGCATTCCGGTGGGCGCGTGGCCTCCGGGCGTGCTGCTCGTGTCGCTGTGGGCGCTCGGGGCGCGCGTGGGCAGCCACTTCGATGCGGCGGCCGTGCACGAGCTCAAGCGCGTGGCCCTCGGCGCCCTCGGGGCCGCGCTGGCCATGGTGGGCGGGTGCCTGCTGCTCGCCTGGCTCTGGTCCTCCGTGGGCGGGGTGGATCTGCTCACCACCTACTTCGCCACCTCGCCCGGGGGGGCCGACTCGGTGCTCGCCATCGCCCTGGGGACCCACGCCACCCTGTCCCTGGTGGTCGCCGTGCAGGTGGGGCGGCTCCTGCTCATCTTCCTCGTCGCCCCCGTCTTCATGCGCCGGCTGGCCGCGCGCCGGTAGGCCCCGGCGCGCTACGGCTCGTCGTGCCCACCCTGGAACAGGACGGCGTTGCACCGGTGGATGGGGATGACGTTCCGGCGGTGGGAAACCCTTACACCAGCCCGTGCTCCTCGAGCTTGTTGTAGAGGGTGCGCCGGCTGATGCCGAGCAGGCGCGCCGCCAGCGTGCGGTTGTCCCCGGCCCGGTTGAGCGCGTCCACCAGCGCCTGCCGCTCCATCTCCTTGCGCTGTGACTCCAGGGTGCGTCCCTCGTTCCCGGTGCCACCCGGCGCGGGCATGGCCGGGGCGATCGGGAGGGGGCTCGTGGGCGTGGGGGCCGGAGCCACGGGGACGATGCCCGGCTGCCGTGCCACCTCGCGCCGCACCTCGTCCCCGGTGAGGATGGGGCCATCGGAGAGCACCACCAGGCGCTCGATGAAGTTCTGCAGCTGGCGCACGTTGCCGGGCCACGGCTGGGCGCGCAGGGCCTCGAGCCCGTCCGGCGTCAGCGTGAAGGGCGGCCGGCCGTTGGCCTTCGCGTGCACGTCGAGGAAGTGGCGCACGAGCGGCTCGATGTCCTCGGGCCGGGCGCGCAGCGGGGGCAGCCACACCGGCACCACGTTGAGCCGGTAGAAGAGGTCCTCGCGGAACTCGCCCTTGCGCACCATCTCCTCGAGGTTGCGGTGCGTGGCCGCCACGAAGCGCACGTCCACCTTCAGCGTCTGCGTGCCGCCGAGCCGCTCGAACTCGCGCTCCTGCAGCAGCCGCAGCAGCTTCACCTGCACCTGCGGGGTGATGTCGCCAATCTCATCCAGGAAGAGGGTGCCGCCGTTGGCCAGCTCCACGCGGCCGGGCTTGCGGGTGGCCGCGCCGGTGAAGGCGCCCTTCTCGTAGCCGAACAGCTCGCTCTCCAGCAGCGTGTCCGGCAGGGCCGCGCAGTGCAGCTTCACGAAGGGCCCGCCGCGCCGGGGGCTGGCGTCGTGCACCGCCTTGGCCGCCAGCTCCTTGCCGGTGCCGGACTCGCCGCGCAGCAGCACCGTGGCCGTGCCCGAGGCGGCCCGCGTCAACATGGCCTGCACCTCGGCCATGGCGGTGCTGCCACCGATGAAGGCGCTGGCCTCCCTGGCCATCGGGCGCGCCCCCTCCTGCTGCTGGGCATGCAGCAGCGCCTTGCGGATGCTGAAGAGGATTTCCTCCCGGTCGAAGGGCTTGAGGGCGAAGTCCGCCGCGCCGGCCTTCATGGCCTCCACGGCCAGCGGCACGGTGCCGTGCGCGGTGAGGAGGATGACGGGGACGTCCGGCCAGGAGCGCCCCACCTCGGCCAGCAGCTCCATGCCGCTCATGCCGGGCATGCGCACGTCGCTCACCACCACGTCGATGGGCTTGCGGCCCAGCAGGGTGAGCGCCTCCTGGCCATTGGACGCCGTATGCACGGTGAGTCCCGCCTGGCCCAGCAGCGCACCGAGCACCTTGGCCACGGCGGGATCGTCGTCCACCAGCAATACGTTTCCCTTCAGCGGCTCGGCCACGGCGCTTCTTCTCCTGGGACGGGGGGGCGCACCGGGGCGGATGCTACCGCGCCCGTCCTGTTGCGTCAGCGCCGACACACCGGGTCGTACCCGGCGTGAGGGGACTCGGCGTCACAACAGGGAAAGGCCCACCACCTGGACCGGCGTCAGGCGGTCGGTCTGCGTTCCATCCCCAAGCTGGGTATAGAAATTGGAACCCCAGGCCCGGGCTGTTCCATCCTGCTTCACCGCGAGCGTGTGCCAGGCCCCCGCGTCGATGGCGGTCACACCATTGAGCCCGGCCACCTGGACCGGCGACCAACGGTCGGTCTGCGTGCCGTCCCCGAGCTGGCCATAGGTGTTCTGGCCCCAGGTCCAGACGGTCCCATCCTGCTTCAGCGCCACCGTGTGAGGGCTGCCGGCGCTGACGGCGATGACATTGCTCAGGCCCACGGCCTGAACGGGCCTCAAGCGGGTACTGGTCGTTCCATCCCCGAGCTGACCCTGCCAGTTGCGGCCCCATGCCCAGACCGTACCGTCCTGCTTCAGCACCACCGTGAACCAGGCGCCGGCGGCCATGGAGACGACGTTGTTGATAGAGGCCGCCTGCACCGGCGTCGAGCGGTGGAGGGTCGTTCCATCCCCGAGCTGGCCGTCGCCGTTCTCGCCCCAGGCCCAGACGGTACCGTCCTGCCTCAGCGCCAGCGTGTGGGCGATCCGGACGTCGATGGCCCTGATGTTGCCAAGGCCTTCCGCCTGCACCGGCACCGAGCTGTGGCTGAGCGAGCCGTCTCCGAGCTGGCCACTCTCGTTGTAGCCCAGGGACCAGACGGTGCCGTCATGCTTCAGCGCCACGGTGTAACCGAAGCCAGCGGCCACGGCCTTCACGTTGCTGAGCCCCGCGACCTGCACCGGCGTCAGCCTGTTGGCCGTCGTGCCATCTCCGTGCTGACCGTAGGCATTCTCACCCCAGGACCAGACGGTGCCATCCCGTTTCACCGCCACCGTGTGATTGAAGCCAGCGGCAATGCCAACCACCTCGCCGATGCCGGTCACCTGCGCCGGCGTCAGGCGCTGGGTGGTCGTTCCATCCCCCAGCTGGCCGTGGATGTTCTCGCCCCAGGCCCAGACGGTGCCGTCCCGCTTCAGCGCCACCGTGTGTTTGTAGCCCGCCTCGGTGGTGGGGCAGGGCTCGATGACGGGCTGGGTGATTGATTGGGAGGGGTTGCTCCAGCACGTGGTGCGGTTGCCACCACTGTCGATGACCATGGGATAGGTCTTCACCTGGAAGGTGCGCCAACCGCAGGCAACGCCTCCCTTGCTGAAGTACCAGGTGCCGGTTGTTCCGGGGCGCTCCTCGGAAGACTGCAAGACCCCATCAATGTAGTACTCCAGCCGCACCGCGTTGGCGGGGTAGGTCACCTGCCAGCTTCCACTGCCCGCCGTATCGCCCTGGTACGTGCTGATGCCCGAAAGGGTCAGGTGGGTGACGCTCGAGTCATCGCAGAGCGCCGCCTGGACGGTGCCGAGCGTTTCCTCCTCCGCGCTCAATCCAATGCCGGAGTTGCCGCCACACGCCGCCATCAGCAACGGCCCGAGTACCCAGCCCAGGACCCGCATGCGAACCGAATCAAGCCTCATTGGAAATTCATCCTTTACCTTGAAAAGCCGAGTTGTCTCCAGAGCCTGCTGCCCCCGGGCACGTCGGGCGCACGAGGTGTCGCGTGCTCTATTTCATTTTCCTCGTTTTATGGCTATAACGCATTTTTACCGTTTTGCTGATTCTGACGTGGAGGAACACCGGTGCCCAGGGATTTGATGCACTCCCCTCTCCGCCTTCTGCTGTCCGGGCTGCTCCTGCCCGAGCTGTGCCCCAGGGATAGCTGTGAGGGGAAGTGCGGTGGTGCCGCCACCGGTGGCTGTATGTGCGCCTGGTGCGGGTGTCCCAATGGCACGTGCTCGGATGGCTCGTGCTGCGATCCCACCGGCGCCTGTCAGGACGGCGGCATGTGCTCTCCGTGAGTGCATCTCCCTCCTTTCCAATGCTGACGCTTCAACCCAACTCCTTTCATGGAAGGCTGATCATGTCCGAGACGCTTCGCCGAACTCTTTCCCTTGGTTGCTCTGGTTTGTGGCTGCTGGTGGGCTGTGGAGGTCCCCTGGAGGCCGGGCCGCCAGCGGACGCCGAGCACGTGGCGCGCATGGAGGGGGCGCTCTGTGCCGGGTTGAGCGTCACCTCGCTGAGCCTCCAGGGCGCGAGCACGTACGAGGGGGTGATGGCCGCGAGCGGAAATTGGACCGTGTCCTCTTCCGCCAACGCGGTGCGGATGGAGTACTACGTCGATGGGCGCCTGCGCAGCTATGAGACGCGTACCGGCACCTCCGGGACCTGGTACTTCAGCGCGGGGGACATCGCCTGTGGCACGCATCTCCTGGAAGTGCGTGCCTACGCGATGGTCATCGACAGCCAGAACAACAGCACCGTGTGCGCCGACGGCGCGAGGTCGTTCTCCTACTCCGTCAGCGAGGCCTGCGTCCCCATTGCGTCCGTCTCCTGCGGCACGCCCTCGCCGTTCACGCAGTGCGTTGGCAGTGCCAGCGGTGGAGACGGCACCCTGACTCCCTACTGGCAGCTGGAGACCGACGGAGTTCCCTCGGGCTGGCAACAGAGCAGCTTTTGGACGAGGAAGCTCATCTGCGAGGAGCCCGTGGCGGGGATGCCCACCAAGCAGGTCCGGCAGCAGTTCAAGGTGAGCGACAGCGCGGGAACCGAGTCGGCCGTCAGCTCCAGCGCCACCTATATCTGCCGGGCTGGGTGAGTCAGACGTCCCAGGCGATGGGCAGGTGCTCGAAGCCGCGCAGCATGAAGTAGGGCCGGAACACCGGGGCTTCGTCCGTCCGCAGCCGCAGGCCGTGCAGCCGCCGCAGCAACTGCTCGAAGGCGATCCGCCCTTCCAGCTTCGCCAGCGGGGCACCCACGCAGAAGTGGATGCCCTTGCCGAACGCCAGGTGCTTCCTCGCCTCGGTGCGGCGGATGTCGAAGCGGTCCGGCTCGGTGAACTGGGTCTCGTCGCGGTTGCCGGACGCGTACAGGATGAACGCCCGAGAGCCCTTCGGGAGGGTGACTCCACTCAGCTCGGTGTCGGCCATCACCGTCCGGAAGAAGCCGCGGATGGGGGACTCCATGCGCAGCACCTCCTCCAGGGCGTTGGGCAGGAGGCCGGGGTCCTCCCGCACGGCCTTCCATTGCTCCGGAGCATTGAGCAGCAGCCACAGGCCGTTGCCGATGAGTCCGGTCGTCGTCTCGTGGCCGGCGGCGAACAGGTCCATGGCGTTGCACACCGCCTCCTGCTCGCTCAGCGGCGCGGTGCCGCCCAACGACTGCGGCACGAGCAGCGTCAGCAGATCCTCGCGCGGCTGGCTCCGCCGCTCGTGGATCCGCTCCCGGAAGTAGCGCTCCATCGCGATGAAGCCGTGCGCGCTCTGGACCTGCTGCTCGAGGGGCGCGGTCGCCGACATCAGCAGCGTCTTGTCATCGGACCAGCGCTTGAGCTGCTCCATGTCGGAGCGCGGCACCCCGAGCAGGTCACAGATGATGAAGCCCGGCAGCGCGTAGGCGAACCGTTGGATGAGGTCCGTCTTGCCGTCGCGGATGAAGCCGTCGATGAGCGCGTCCGCCGTTGCTCGGATGGTGGGCTCCATCGCCGCGATGCGCTGGGCGCTCAAGGCCCTGCCGAACACGGCACGGACGCGGGCGTGGTCCGGGGGATCGCTCTGCACGAGGGAGAGGAACCGGGGATACGCCTGCGCGAGCACGGCGCGCACCTCGGGGTGCGGCTCGGCCCTGGCATCGAGCGCTCCCACCGAGGAGAAGCGCGCGGTGTCCCGCTCCACCTCGGCGATGTCCGCGTAACGGCTGACGACCCACAGGTCGAACATGGGACTGTGGAAGACGGGCCGCTCCCGCCGCATCCGCGCATAGAGCGGATACGGATCGCGGATCTGATCGGGAGCCATCGGGTTGAAGTGGGTGGAGATGTCATCCATGGCGGGGACCTCGTGTTCACTCGTCTCTGGAAATGGAAGTCAGGCTCACCTGGGGCGTGTTCTCGGCGAATTCCCCGGTGAGCGTCGCCCTGGCTCCACCCTCCTGGTAGCCGATGCCCACCTTCATGTGGATCTTGTAGCTGACCAACCCCATGGGACTGGAGGAGATGGACTTGGGACTGCTCGAGCCCCCCGCGGAGTTGAGCACCAGGTACATCCACCGGGCGGAATCGGGGAGGTGGGCCCACTGGGTGTCGTGGCGGGCGGGAAGGTGGAGCGGCGCGACGAACGGAGCGCCCTTCATGTAGAGGAAGGGCAGGGCGAGGTCCTCATCCATCTCGGGGCCATCGTCCTCGCTGCTCGGCGAGTACTGGTCGACCGCGAGCCCGAAGACATACCGGCCCGCCACCTTGCGGCCCATCAGCGCCCGGTCGATCTCCGTGGTCGTCGGGAAGTCCGCATCGTCCGCGCGGAGCCATTTGAAGAGATCGTGGCTGTAGGCCCACCCGCGCTTGCCATGGGCGGCGATTCGCACCTGGTACCACAGGCCGCCAAAGAGCTCGCCGTCGTCCTGTCGGGCCGGCGTGCGGCTCTCGCTCTCCCGCAGGACTTCCACCACCGTCCCGCAGGGCCAGGATTCGCGGACCGGCGCGGACCACTCGGGGGCCGCGCGCAGCTCCACCTCTTGAGCCTGGACGTTGCACAGCACGCCGAGATTCTCGGACTCCGCCAGTCCGGGGATGGGCGCCTTCATCTGGCCCGGCTGCCATTTGAACATCAGCTCGGCGAGCTGGGGCTGGAGGTCGCGCAACATCGCGTCGTAGGTGGCGGCCTGTCCCTTGGGGACGGCAATGGCCAGCGGGGATTGATCCACCTCGACCCCGACGATGCGCAGGGAGGTGCCCTGGAGGGCCTGCAGGAGGCCCACGTCCTCATCGAGGGCGCAGTCGGCCTCGTCCGCCTGGACCGCCGCCACCGCCAGCTTGGGCGAGGCCGTGGGAATGAGCGTCGCCTGGGGCAGGACGCGTTGCGCGGCCTCGAGCGCGGGGCCTTTGGGGACCGCCACCCGCCCCGTCATCCCGGCGAGCGCCGCGGCGTCATCCGGCACCAGCTCATCGCAGGACTCCGCCCCGGCGAAGCGGTAGGAGATCATCACGTAGGGTTGCGTGAAGTCGACCTGCTGCCGCCGGCTCTCGGTGGGAGAGATGGAGTTGAGCCCCAGGTCCACCTTGCCCTGGGCGAGGGCGCTCACGCTGTCCAGGGACATGGTGCGCGGGTTGACGAACTCCACCGGCCGCCCGAGCCGCTGGCCGATCAACTGTGCGAGGTCCGCCTCGAAGCCCTCCATCTGTCCCGCGCGCGGGAAGTGCAGCGGCACATAGGAACCGGTCAGCGCCACGCGCAGCGGTTTGGGTGGTGTGGGTGGTGCGACGGTGACGGGCTTCTCGGGTGCTGGCGCCGGTTCGCCGCGGCGGCAGCCCGCGCTCGTGGAGACACAGGCGGCCATCGCTCCCAGCGCGAGCCACCCGCGCAGATGATTCTTCATGGACTCCCCCCCTCTGGATGAGTGGGGGGAACGCTACCGCAATGGGCGCGGCTTCATGAAGCCCTTCCTCGCGTCGAGGGCCGCACAGTGGAGGCCGCTGAGACTCCGGGCCTTGGCGGAGCCTCTCCCCCTGTTTGGAAGGCCACCGCCCGCGCCAGTTGCGCCTCTCGGGCAAGGCCAGCGTGGCCTCGGCCTGCGTGGGCGGCGGCCAAGGCATCGCCCTGCTGGTGGAGAACCCGGCCGCCTGAAGGCCTCAGTTGCCGCGGTAGGTCGAGAAGCCGAAGGGGCTGAGCAGCAACGGCACGTGGTAGTGCTGGCGGGCGCTGTCCACCCGGAAGACCACCGGGATTTCGGGGAAGAAGGTGGTCTGGTTCTGGCGCGCATAGAACTCCCCGGTGCGGAAGATCACGCGGTATTCGCCGGCGCCCCAGCTGGCGAGCTTTGCATCGGGCACCAGGGCACGGATGCGCCCCTGCTCGTCGGTGACGGCGCTGCCCAGCGGCTGCCAGCCCGAGGGCAGGCGCTGCTCCAGTTCCACCCGTACGCCAGGACTGGGCTGGCCGGTCCGCAGATCGAGCACATGCACGCTCAGGGGATTGGTGGCCGGTGCGTTGCCAGCGGCGAGCACCGCCGGTGCGGTGGCCAGCAGAGAGGCAGACATCACAAGAGGGGCAGCAAGATGCAGACGCATGGTGTGACTCCAGGTTGAAGAAATGGCGAGCCGCGAAGAGGCTCAGGGTTGAAGGCTTCGCGCCGCGGCCAGGGCGCAGGCGTCGTCGTTTTCCGGACCGCCGCCGCCGGCCACGCCGATGGCGCCGATCACCCTGTCGTCCTGCCGCAGCGGCTGGCCGCCGCCGAGCAGCAGCAATTCGGGCAGGTACTGCAGGCCGGCGGTGTCTGGCTGGCTGCGGGCCTGGCGGCCCAGCTGCAGCGTGGGCTGGCGGGTGGACAGCGAGGTGAAGGCCTTGCGCCGGGCCGCTTCCAGGTTGTGCGGTCCCACGCTGGCGCCGCGGCTTTGCAGCAGGGCTTGCCCGCCGGCGTCCACCACCGCCACGGCAATGTCCTTGCCGAGGGCCGCGCAGCGGGCGCGGGCGGTGCTGGCCAGGCGTTCGGCCGTGGGCAGATCCAGGGCCGGACTCGCGCTGTGTGCGCTGCCGGCCAGCAGGGCCAGCAGTGCCGTCTGGCCCAGGAGGGAGAGGTGTCGTGTGTTCATGCGCTCACTGTAGAAAGCGGGCGCTGCCCGGACGCTGACCGGTCGATGACAGCTTTGTCATCCACCACCGGGCGCGTTTGCGGCATGTTGGGCGTCCTCGGAGCAAGGAGAAACCATTGCGCATCCTGGTGGTGGAAGACGAGCCCCGTGCGGGCGACTACCTCAAGCAGGGCCTGGGCGAGGCCGGCTTCGTGGTGGACGTGGCGCGCGATGGCCA
This sequence comes from Archangium sp., assembly GCF_057119385.1. Lineage (NCBI taxonomy): Bacteria > Pseudomonadati > Myxococcota > Myxococcia > Myxococcales > Archangiaceae > Archangium > Archangium sp. Next base: position 178,233 of record NZ_DBNGVP010000017.1, read on the forward strand.
CACCGGTCTGCACCTGGCCACCGAGCAGGCCTACGCGCTGATCGTGCTCGACGTCATGCTGCCCGGCATGGACGGCTGGAACGTGCTGCGGCGCCTGCGCGAGACCGCCTCGGGCCGCCAGACGCCGGTGCTGTTTCTCAGCGCCCGCGACGCGCTGGCCGATCGGGTGCGCGGCCTGGAGCTCGGCGCCGACGACTACCTGGTCAAGCCCTTCGGCCTGCGCGAGCTGGTCGCCCGCATCCGCGCCGTCGCCCGTCGATCCGAGGGTCGCGCCACGGCCCCGGAGCAGCGCCGGGTCCGCGGCGTCGAGGTCGACGTGCGCACCCGTCGGGTCAGCGTGGACGGCGCGGAGGTCGAGCTGACCCGCAAGGAGTTC